>NZ_CP019288.1:4276490-4582613 GCF_009901525.1 Kordia antarctica | reverse complement strand
TTCTGCTTCCGTAAAGTTATCCATTAAATATTCTTTTAATGATTCGTTTCCTTCTACATCTAATACTGCTTTTCCTTCGTTTTCTTTTTTGTAATCTTCATCATCTTCAGAAATATAATATACATAATTTTCACTTTCTGTGATACGAGTTCCTACTTGGTATTTTTTAACGCCTTCAATTCCTATGTCAACATAATCAGTTGTGTAAAACCAACCTCTCCAAAACCAGTCTAAATCGATTCCAGAAGCATCTTCCATTGTTCTAAAGAAATCTTCTGGACTTGGGTGTTTGAACATCCAACGTTGTGCGTAAGTTTTGAATGCGTGATCAAATGCTTTTGGTCCCATGATAGTTTCCCTCAAGATATTTAATCCTGTTGCTGGCTTTCCATAAGCGTTTGGTCCTAACTGATGTACATTTTCTGGATTTGACATGATTGGAGACAATCTATTTTGACTTCCTTTCATGTACGGAACAATTTTAGAAGGTTCTCCTCTACGTGAAGGATATTTTCCGCCGTTAGAAACCACAGATTCTGGATGCGCTTTTGCAAAATCTTGTTCTGCTAAGTATTGCATAAAAGTATCCAAACCTTCGTCCATCCAACCCCATTGACGCTCATCAGAGTTTACAATCATAGGGAAAAAGTTGTGTCCTACTTCGTGAATAATTACACTGATCATTCCAAATTTTACACGTTCAGAGTATTTTCCGTCTTCACTTGGACGTCCGTAATTCCAGCAAATCATAGGATATTCCATTCCTTGGTTTTTAGCGTGTACAGAAATTGCTTTGTGATATGGATATGTAAATGTATGATTTGAATATGTTTTTAATGTACTTGCTACAGCTTTCGTAGAATATTCTTCCCAAAGCGGATTTCCCTCTTTTGGATACATGGAAACTGCCATTACTTTTTTACCATTGATATCAACGGCTTGCATGTCCCAAATAAATTTACGCGAAGTTGCAAATGCAAAGTCTCTCACGTTTTCCGCGTAGAATTTCCATGTCTTCTTTTTTGTAGAAAAGTCTTTTTCAGCAGCTTTTGCTTCTGCCTGTGTTACAATGATTACTGGTTTATCGTATGATTCTAGCGCACGCTCATAACGCTTCATCATATCTTTGGTAAACACGTTTTTTCTATTCTGTAATTCGCCTGTTGCATCTAAAATGTGATCTGCAGGAACCGTAATATTTACTTCGTAGTTTCCAAATGGTAACGCAAATTCTCCACTTCCCCAAAACTGAAAATTTTGCCAACCTTCAACATCATTATAAACTGCCATTCTTGGGAAAAACTGAGCAATTACATAAGCGTAATTTCCATCTTTTTCAAAAAATTCATATCCTGAACGACCTCTGTTGGTTACATGATTATTAATATTATACCACCATTTGATGGAGAACGAAATTTTAGCTCCAGCTTTTAACGGTTGTGGCAAGTCAATACGCATCATTGTTTCGTTGATCGTAAATGACATTGGTCTTCCTTTTTCGTTTTTTATATAGTCAATATTAAAACCTCCGTCAAAAGGATCAACTACATAGCTTCCTACAAATTTTGAAGCTCTTTCTAAACGTGGAAAACTCGATCCATTTTTAAGTTTTGCTTGCGAATTTTTAGCGCGAACATTTTGATCAAGTTGAACCCAAAGGTACTCTAAATTGTCAGGGGAATTATTTGTATATGTAATGGTTTCAACACCATACATTTTCTTATTTTTATCATCAAGCTCAATATCTATTTCATAATCAGCCTGTTGCTGATAATATGCTGCTCCTGGCGCACCAGAACCAGTTCTGTACATGTTTGGAGTAGAGAATTCTTGATAGAGTTGTCTAAATTTATTGCTATTGATGTGTCCTTGGGGCTTCTTGTCTTCTTGGCTATCTTGAGCAAAAATAACGTTCGCTCCCATAATTAGAAAAGCGAAGATGTAGAGATGTTTACGTTTCATTTAGGTTTTTAAAATAGGTTTGTATTTTTCAGACCCTAAAAGTAGACATTTTGAATATTTTCTGTTAAAATTTTAACAAACCTTTATCGTTTTCTTTAACCAAAAGTAAACTTTTGCGCCGATCTGCTATTTTTACATGTACTAAATTCTGTTGATCTTCTTCTAATTCGTATAAAATAGTGTTTTCAATTTCGAGTGAATTTACCGCTGCAACACCACTAATCTCTAAGTAACAAATAGTGACATCATCTTCGTATTTTTTTCCGATAAAATCGAATGTTTTCAATTCGCCATTAACCCAAATTTTTAGTTTCTTATTGAGATACTTCTCCATTAACTGTTCTACTTCTTTGGTGTTTTTTTCGGTAGTCAGTTCTTCTTTTAGGTCGTAGCGCATTTCCAGTACTTTTTGAAAATCATCAATAAAGATGCGCGTTGTTATCTGTAAAGCTTTATCTATTTTGCTATGCTCAATGTTAATAACACTTACGTAGAATTTATGCGCTGTTACAAATGATAGTAGCGGAATAGCAACGAACAACACGAGTAGTTTTTGAATTTTCATTGAAGTATATAACTTTTATTTTTGTTGTTACAAAGATATTCAAAAAGCATTCCAAATTGCTCTTTTGTATTTTATTGCTCGATGAATTAGTCTTTTTTCTTGATAGATTCCAAAAACGTTTTACTTTGTTTCACCATAAAATCAATCATTAAAAATTCATTTTTCTCTGAAAAAATATCTTCCGAAGGCAATTGATCATCACAATAATATAAAAACGCGCTAATTTGATCTTTTGGTATGCCTAAATTATTCTCAAAAAACTCATCCTTATAACGATACCGTATTTCATTAAAACTTGTACGCTCATAAATAGCCTTTTCTTTTTCTCTATTTTTTCTTTTTCCTATGATAGAATTCAAAAGCATTCCCACAAGCCCGAGAATATTAGCACCTTGAAAATTTGCTTGCCCAAGCGCTTCATTTTTTACTTGCGAATAACGGTCAGAAGCAAATTGATAATCTTGATACTTAACAATTTGTTCTTCTTGAAAATCTAAAAATTTCTCTTGATTTTCAGGAGTAATCACAACTTCATCTAACTCTTCTACTTTCTCTTTTACCTCAACCACCAACCGATTATTTTTGATAATTTTATCTGTAATTACAATTTCCCTAATTGTATACTGAACAGAAGAAAAAACCAAAATATCATCTTTTTTAGCCAGGATTTCATATTCACCTTTATAATTTGTGCTTGTTCCTTTACTGGTTGTATTATTTACAACATTTACACCAACAACATTGACGTTTCTATAAATTACAGCACCACGTAAAATTTTCCGTTCGCTATCTTGCGCAAGCAATCCTATGGAAATAAAGAGACATACTAAGACTAATTTTTGTTTCATAAATGTTGTATTGTTGGTTAAAAAGTATGGTTGCAAATACGGCATAAAGAAATTAACAATTCTCCTTAAAAAAATGCCAACGTACATTAAAATTTTGTTAAAAACATTTAATCATTACTTTTACGTTTTAGTATACACATTAGCGCGTAAACATTATGAAAAATATCATCATTGCCAGTACATCAACTGTCCACGGAAGTGGCTACTTAGCCTATTTACTTAACAAACTTACTTCGTTTTATAAAGATACGGAAGAAATTCTATTTATTCCATATGCGCGTCCTGGTGGAATTACACATGATGAGTATACAGCTGTCGCTGGAAAAGCCTTTGAAAAGATTGGGAAAACAGTTCGTGGAATTCACGAGTTTGAAAATCCTGTGGAAGCAATTGCAAATGCAAAAGGTGTTTTTACAGGCGGCGGAAACACATTTTTATTAGTTTCTCAATTATATCAACATCAAGTGATGCAACCTTTGCGAGAAGCTATTTTTAACGGAACACCATATTTGGGCACAAGTGCAGGAAGTAATATTTGCGGACTTACCATGCAAACAACGAATGACATGCCAATAATATATCCGCCAAGTTTTAAAACATTAGGCGTTGTCTCATTCAACATAAATCCACATTATTTAGATCCGATTGAAGGTAGCAAACACATGGGAGAAACGCGTGAAACACGAATTAAAGAGTTTCATAAATTTAACACGCTTCCTGTTGTGGGAATACGAGAAGGAAGTTGGATTCGTGTCAAAGGTGAAAAAGTTACCTTAGAAGGCGAACACAGCGCACGGATTTTTGAGTACGAAAAAGATCCGTACGAACTAGAAACTGGTTCGGAAATAGTGTTTATAAAATAAAAAAAGTTGTCTGAAAAGTGTGAATTTCGTCAAACCGAACTTGATTCGGTTTCTCTTAATCATCGATAATCAGTGTTATGAGATTCTGAATCAAGTTCAGAATGACGCCTTTTATAGCTTTTGTGACAACTTCTTTACTTTTTTATTCTTTTTCAATAGTACACGGAAAATCTGTATAATTTGGATCGCAATGATCATAATGTGTTCCTGCTACTCTTCCGCCTCTTGCTTTTGATAAGTCAAATATTGAAACTTTTGTAAATTTCAACTTCTTCTTGAATTCTCTTTTTTTAATACGTTATATAATTTAAGTGATTAAGATGGCTCAATACAAAAATATTTTTCGACTTCTCAGTAGAATTTCCCCATAAAAAAAGCCGATTCAAATGAATCGGCTTTTTTAGAGCGAAAGACCAGGTTCGAACTGGCGACATTCAGCTTGGAAGGCTGACGCTCTACCAACTGAGCTACTTTCGCATAGCGGGTGCAAATATAGAAAAATACAAACACTTTTTCCTAATGTTTTTTTAGATTTTTTTCAAAAAATGATAGCCGAGCGCGTTAAATCCTTGATTATAATAGAACTTATGTGACGGAAAATTTTGCACATACGTATTCAATTCAATCGTAGTCACACCTTTTTCTTTCCCGTAGACTTCAATCCATTCAAATAATTGCTTCCCAATTCCTTTACTTCTGTACGCTTCATCAATATACACATGATCTGGTTCAAAGCTTTTTCCGCAATAATGCCGCGTTGTGCTCCACAAACCAAAACAACCAATCAATTGTTCGCTATCGTAAATTCCAAATGCTTCATAATGCTGTGTCAACATTTCGGCAAAACGAGCTTTTAGTAAATCCATCGGAACTTTTTGTTCGTTCATAATATCCAAATATGGTAAAATGATTTCCGCTTCTTCGCCTTTGAGTAATTTAAAAGTAACTTGCATTTTGTACTAATTTTATTCAAAATTAATTTATTTCTGTAAAACTCAACTCCAAAATTAATTATACTTTTGAATATTTAGATTAAATATTGTCATTATGCAAAACAACAATTTTACCATTAAAGAAATTCCTGCGACAACTGCATACGACGTTCGCCATCCTGTATTGCGTGAAGGAAAACCGTTAGATTCTTGCCATTTTGATGGAGATAATTTACCAACCACTTTTCACTTAGGATATTACACAAATGAACAATTAGTTGGCGTAGTTACGTTGTTAGAAAAAGAGCATGCAGAATTAACCGTTGAAAAGGCGTTTCAATTGCGTGGAATGGCAGTGTTGACCAATTTTCAAAAAAGAGGAATTGGTGATGCGTTGGTAAAAAAATCTGAAGAAATGATTCTCGCTCGTGGCGGAACATTTATTTGGATGAATGCACGTGAGATTGCGGTTCGTTTCTATGAAAAATTAGGCTATAAAAAACATGGCAATCCATTTTCTATTCCAAAAATTGGCCTGCATTTTGTAATGATTAAAATGTTATAACTAAAAATAGGAATTCTATTATGAAAAAAATTATTTTTCTCTTGCTTACGAGTACAAGTTTATTCGCGCAGCAAACTGAAATCACTTTTAAGAAAGATTTCGATTCGCCTGAAATTTTTCTGCAACTTCCTGAATTTAAAAACATCAACGTAAGAGATGTAGCGATTTCTCCAACGAATGATGAAATTTTCTTCACCTTAGATGCGCCAAAAAGTGCATTTAGAACCATTTTAACTTCCAAGAAGGTAAACGGTAAATGGACAGCTTTTGCAATTGCTTCTTTCTCCGGAAAATATCATGATATTGAGCCTGCTTTTTCTCCAGATGGAACACAGTTATTTTTCGCGTCTAAACGTCCAATAGGAACAGAAACTTCTCTGAAAAAAGACTACGATTTATGGGTTGTAACCAAAGAAAATGGCGAATGGAAAAACCCAACTCGATTGCCAGAAACCATCAATTCAGACAAAAACGAATATTATCCTTCAATTGCCAATAACGGAACGCTGTATTTTACCGCTGAACGCGATGATGCAAAAGGAAAAGAAGACATTTACAAAAGTGAATTTAAAAACGGAACGTATCAAACACCTGAAAGTTTAGGTGAAGGCGTAAATACAAAAACATATGAATACAATGCATATGTGAGTCCTGATGAATCGTTTATCATTTTTGGTTCGTACGGACGAAAAGGAAGTCTAGGAAAAGGCGATTTATACATTAGTTTTAACAAAAATAATACGTGGCAAGAAGCTGTTCATTTAGGAAAATTAATTAATTCCGATCAAATAGATTATTGTCCGTTTGTTTCTTTTGACAAGAAATATTTCTTCTTTACAAGTGAAAAAAGCACGATTCAGACTTCGTATGATACTTTATCAATAGAAGCCTTAAAAAAAGTTATCAATACAGGAAGTAATGGAACTTCAAAAATTTACTATCTTCCGTTTGAAAAATTACTAAAATCAATTCGACTTGAATAGATCAAACTTCATGAAGCTTTTCGGACTTGGAACTGTTGCACTTTATAGTTTCCCAAGCATGGCTTTTAATACACAAAAATCAGACACATTGGAACTTATCGGAAAAGGAAATCCAACCGTATTTGGCAACGGGTTTTCCTTGCGAAAAGAAGCCTATGATGCGTTTGTAAAAATGACCGCTGCCGCTGCAAAAGACGGAATTGAGATTCATCCAGTTTCAAGCTATCGGAATTACGCACATCAAAACCGAATTTGGGAACGCAAGTACAAACGGTTTACAAAGCAAGGTTTATCGCCTATAAAAGCAATTGAAAAAATTATAGCATATTCTACGATTCCAGGAACTTCCAGACATCATTGGGCAACCGATATTGATATTATTGACAAAAGCGCTTCGTATAGTGGCGATGTGTTAGTTCCTGAAAAATTTCACGGCGACGGACCATTTTGCAAACTTCGCGAATGGTTGGAAACGAATGCAAATACGTATGATTTTTATATTGTATATACTGATGATGCACATAGAAAAGGTTTTGAGTACGAACCTTGGCATTATAGTTACGCGCCATTATCAAAACCGATGTTAAAGGAATATCGCAAGTTAGATATTAAAAAAATGTTGCAAGCTGAAAAATTAATGGGAAGTGAGCATTTCGACGAAAATTTTATCAATTCATATATAAAAGAGAACATTTTGGATATTAATCCTGAACTTTTGTAACAATAACAATTCAATCTAAGAATTACTAAATGTTTATTGAATGTTTTTCTTTTTCCGCAGTATAGAAAAGGTTTTGCGTTAAGAATTTTCGAATCCTTGGAGAAAATTTAGCAAAAGTTTTTCGGTTTTAGTTTTCCAAAGAGAAAACTAAAAATACCTCTGGAAAAAGCGCATTTTCTTTTGTTGATGCCTGTACTGAACTTGATTCAGTATCTATTGTGCGAGCAAAGAAAATGAAAATCTAAGCCTAAAAATGATGTATTTTAGTTACTAATTTACTTAGGAAGTCTAAGTTTGTATTTTGAAATTATTACAACAGATACATTTTATCACAGCATTTTTGTATTTTTAAAACATAAAGAAATAGCATGAGAGGAAATAAATTAAAAATTCGATTGTTGATTGGACTAGCAATTGTAGCATTTGCTTTTTTTAAGAAATGTGGCAGTCAAGAACGAAATGAATATACAAATCGTGTACAAACGATCAATATGACTACGGATGAAGAAATTAAACTAGGTTTTGCAAACCGTGATGCGATGGCGCAACAACATGGCGGTTTGTACCCTGATGCTGGCGCGCAAGCACGTGTTGATATGATTGGAGAAAAGTTAGTGAACATGAGTATGGCAAAACAATCTGACTACAAATTTGAATTTCATTTGCTTGCCGATACCAGAGCTATTAACGCTTTTGCATTGCCTGGCGGGCAAATTTTTATTACGCATGCTTTATATAGTAAACTCGATGACAACCAACTAGCAGGTGTTTTGGGTCATGAAATTGGACATGTTTTGGGAAGACATTCCGCAGAACGTATTGCTGAAACTGATTTTTGGAAAACGATTTCAACTGGCGCTAATGTTGGTGCTGATATGGGAAATTTGGTTGGTGGCTACGCACAAAACACTTTATTACAAAATGGTCGTGAAGACGAATTGGAAAGTGACGATTTAGGTGTTTTATTGATGATAAATTCTGGCTACGATCCAAAAGCAATGATTGATGTGATGAAAATTTTAAAATCTGCCGCAGGACCAAATAGAGTTCCAGAGTTTCAAAGCACGCATCCAGATCCAGAAAATAGAATTGCTAAGATTAAGGAAGCGATTGCTAAGTATAAGCAGTAGGTTTTTGGGTTTGAAATGCTAAATGTTGAATTTTAAATTTTAAATGTGAAAGTGCCTAATTTTCAGCTTTTGGCTATTTGTCTTTAGCTTTTGCCTCTTAATCCTGTGGAACGTCATTGCGAAAGTTTTAGAAAAACTTGAAGCAATCTGTTTCTCTACATCCAGTATTTGGTCTTTGGTCTTTGGTCTTTGGTCTTTGGTCTTTGGTCTTTGGTCTTTGGTCTTTGGTCTTTGGTCTTAAAATAAATATTTTTTAAATTTATAATTCAACATTCATAATTTAAAATTATTAAACCTCCAACACTACCATCATGACGGTAAAACAGTAACGTTTCTCTTTTTTTTATTTATATCTTGTTGATTATTATTAACTTAATTATACAACCATGAAAAAAAAGACGAATTACTTACAATTAAACAAGAAACAAATTAGTATTTTAAATCAATCATCGGTAACTGGCGGAAGAGGTCATTCGAGTCAGTGTCCAGTTGTAACCGTACAAATCACACGATGCTACGGAGCCAATCAATGTCAGAAATGGCCTAGTCAAGATTAATATTAAAATACTGCATAAAAAAAAAGCCGTTTCCTTCCAGAAACGGCTTTTTTATAGGTAATCTTGCATTCTTATTTTGAAGCTGCTGTCAATACTTTTTTAACGTCTGTTGCTTTTGATTGTTCTGCGTAATCAATAGCAGTATGTCCGTCTTTATCTTTTGTATCAAATTTCGCACCACTTTTCAATAATAAAGAAGCTATTTTAGTTCTGTTGTAACGTGCTGCATACATTAATGGTGTTTTTCCGTTAGATGTTTTGTTTACGTTTTCTCCGAATTCGATCATTTTTTTAACTGTATCAAAATCGCCTTTTGCAATTGCAATACAAAATGAATTTACCTTGACTACTTTTGTTATCGTAATTTCAGATGTGTTCGTAGTTTCGTTGTTTCCTTCAGTTGCGTTTGCCGTTGTGAATGAAGCTCCTACTATAAGAGCGATCATAAAAATTGTTTTTTTCATACTAATTGATGTTTTTTAATTGATGATTGATATTTTTTGATTTTTGTAATTTGATTACACCTAAGAGACGACGCTACACAAAAAACGTTGCACGCTTTTTTCATTTATAACACTTTCTTAACTATTCAGCCATAAATCTGTTAAAGCCATCTTAAAAAATAGAAAAGTGTTAACAGTTTATATAGAAAATTTTAAGAAGTCGTTAGTATTGTATTTTTAGTGTTTCTACGAAAAAAGCAGTGTTTTATTATGAATATGATAAACCTTTGGTAAAAAGATTGGTTTTTAAGGTTCAGGTTGTTATTATGTAATGAAATACGCTTATTTTTATTTTTTTAAATCAATTTATCTCGAATGAATAAGAAAGTTATTTTAATGATTTTGGATGGATGGGGAAAATCGCCCAATCCAAAAGTTTCTGCTATTGCCAACGCAAATGTTCCATTTATCGACAGTTTATATACCAAATACCCGAACGCCAATTTGCTAACTGACGGAATGAATGTTGGTTTGCCAGAAGGTCAAATGGGAAACAGCGAAGTTGGACATATGAATTTAGGCGCAGGACGTATTGTGTATCAAGATTTAGCCAAAATCAACTTAGCCATTCAGAATAATACGTTGAAAGATGAAGTTGTTTTAAAAGAAGCTTTGCAACATGCAAAAACGCATAACAAAGCAGTTCATTTTTTAGGTTTGGTTTCTAATGGTGGCGTACATTCGCACATCAGTCATTTAGAAAGTTTAGTCAATATAGCAAACGATCATAATGTAGAAAATGTCTTTGTGCATGCATTTACAGATGGAAGAGATGTTGATCCAAAATCTGGAATAGAATTTATTGAACGTACAGAAAACTTCTGTGCAGAAAATAATGCAAAACTAGCAACAATTACAGGTCGTTATTATGCAATGGATAGAGATAAACGTTGGGAACGCGTGAAATTAGTATATGATGCTTTAGTGAACGGAAAAGGAACGTTGAGCACAAATGCTACAGAAAGTATCCAAGAAAATTATGATGCTGATATTACAGATGAATTCATAAAACCCATCATTTTAACGGACGAAAACAACGAGCCAATTGCAAAAATAAAGGAAGATGATGTCATAATCTTTTTTAACTTTAGAACAGATCGTGGGCGCGAATTAACAGAGGTTTTGTCACAGCAAGATTTTCCAGAATTTGGCATGAAAGCACTTCCGCTCTATTATGTAACTTTAACGAATTACAAAGCTTCTTATAAGAATATTCATGTTGTTTTTAATAAAGATAATATTAAAGATACTTTGGGCGAAGTTTTATCCAAACATGGAAAAAAACAAATTCGTATTGCGGAAACAGAAAAATATCCGCATGTAACATTCTTTTTTAATGGTGGACAAGAAACACCATTTGAAGGCGAACAACGTTTATTATGTCCGTCACCAAAAGTAGCAACCTACGATTTACAACCAGAAATGAGCGCGTATGATATTCGCGATAAAATCATTCCAGAATTGGAAAAAGAAACAGCCGATTTTGTATGTTTAAACTTTGCTAATCCAGATATGGTTGGTCATACCGGAAACTTTCAAGCTGCCGTAAAAGCCTGTGAGGTTGTAGACGAATGTGCAAAAGCTATTATTGAAGTTGCTCAAAAACATGGTTATAGCACAATTGTAATTGCCGATCACGGAAATTGTGACACTATGATTAATCCTGACGGAAGTCCAAACACAGCGCACACGACAAATCCTGTTCCTATTATTTTGGTTGATGAAGACATTAAACATATAAAAGACGGAGTTTTGAGCGATATTGCACCAACTATTTTGGAAATGATCGGAATACCTCAACCTGAATTAATGACGCGAAAATCACTTATCTAATGAAAAGAATAGTATTTATTATCACAATTATATTTTGCTTGCAGTCTAAGGCTCAAGATGTATCATACGGAATTTCTGTAGGTACAAATGTGTACTCATTACTTACCGACAGCAATGTCTCTTTTAATCCGAGTGGGTCTTATTCTATACCAGAATATGCTGGACTACACGTTGGAGTTTATGGAGATTATCAATTAAATGACCATTTTGGTATTGTGGCAGATATTGCATATGAGAAACGAACTATAAACATTGACCCAAGAACAAAATTGAGCTACATCAGTCTGAGCCCAAAATTAAAATTTGACATCAACGGAAGTTACAATCAAGGCTTTTATCTAAAGTCAGGTTTGCGCTATGCTATTCTCACAGCAGCAGAAACCACTACAGGAGTAGATGTAAAAGAAGGATATAAAAATGGTGCTTTTAGCTTAAATTTAGGAGTTGGAACTAACTTTTCTAAGTTTTTAGGTTTGGAATTGATTTTCGACTATTCACTTACCAATGCTTTTGATGCTGATGTAAAATCAAAAATGTTTGGAGCATACGCAATGCTGACAGTAGATATTGAAAAATTAATACATAAATAACAATCGTTGGAGTTATTCAACCCAAATTAATGACCCGAAAATCATTAATCTAAAAAAATTAAACAACATTTATATCCTAATTTAAGATGAAAAAAATACTTTATATTCTAGTGATCGTTACTTTTTTCGCATGCAAAAACGAAAAGAAAGAAACTGTTCCAACGACTGAAACTACTGCAACTACAGATAAAAATGATTCAGATGAAATGGAAGACGAAGAAGAATTACCAATTTTGACTGGCGTTCAAACACGTGAAACAATTTCGGCAGCACCTTATGATAGTTGGTTTGCGCCAACATATTCAACATATCCTGTGGATAAAGAAATTACAGCCGAAATACAAACGTTGTTTGCTGATATAACTGTGAAGATTTTTATGGGAACTTGGTGTGAAGATAGTCAGCGGGAAGTTCCACATTTCTACAAGATTTTAGATGTTATGAATATTTCTAAAGAAAAGGTTGAATTGATTACGCTTGATGAAGAAAAGGAAACGCCTAAGCATTTGGAAGATGGTTTTAATATTACCAATGTTCCTACGTTTATATTTTATCGCAACGGAAAAGAAATCAATAGAATTGTGGAGTCGCCAGTAGATACTTTAGAAGAAGATATCTTGACTATTTTATCTGGAGACGACTATAAACATTCGTATGCTGAATAAAACAGGATTTCTTTGTAGCTTTGCAAACACAAAATAGCGACTGGAATGATTGCGAAAGAGAGCTTATTGATTGCCATAGATTTTGATGGAACCATTGTTGAAGATGCGTATCCTAAAATTGGTAGTCCGAAAATCTTTGCTTTTGAAACCTTGAAACGCTTAGAGAAAGATGGACATCGATTGATTTTATGGACCTATAGAAGCGGAAAACGTTTGAAAGAAGCTGTTGCATTTTGTAAAGAAAATGGCATTGATTTTTATGCCGTAAATCATAGTTTTCCCGAAGAAATATTTGAAGGAAAGGTAAGTCGGAAAATCAATGCAGACTATTTTATTGATGATAGAAATATTGGCGGATTTTTGGGTTGGGGCGAAATTTATCAGTTACTCACCAACGAAACGTCAAACGTAGAATTAAAAAAGAAAAAAGGATTGTTTTCCTTTCTAAGAAAATGATAGTAGCAAAAACACGAGAAGAAATTGAATTGATGCGCGAAAGTGCATTAGTCGTTTCCAAGACATTAGGAATGTTAGCTGGCGAAATTAAGCCTGGCGTAACAACGTTACATTTAGATAAACTTGCCGAAGAATTTATTCGTGCCCAAGGTGCAATTCCTGGGTTTTTAGGATTGTATGACTTTCCAAACACATTATGCGTGAGTCCAAATGCACAAGTTGTTCATGGAATTCCAAATAATTCACCTTTAAAAGAAGGCGATATTATTTCGGTAGATTGTGGCGCTATTAAGAATAAATTTTATGGCGATCATGCGTATTCTTTCCCTGTGGGAGAAGTGACTGAGGAAGTGAAAAAACTGTTGGAAGTAACCAAAGAATCTTTGTACGTAGGAATCCGCGAATTTAAACTTGGAAATCGTGTAGGCGATGTTGGTTTTGCAATTCAGCAATATACAGAATCACACGGTTATGGCGTTGTCCGCGAATTGGTTGGTCATGGATTGGGAAGAAAAATGCATGAAGATCCAGAAATGCCAAATTATGGAAAACGTGGTCGTGGAAAGAAATTTATTGAAGGAATGGTCGTTGCGATTGAACCTATGATTAATATGGGAACTAAAAACATAAAACAATTGCGTGATGGCTGGACAATTTTGACGCGTGACGGAAAACCAAGCGCACATTTTGAACACGACGTTGCACTTGTAAATGGAAAGCCCGAATTGCTTTCAACTTTCAAATATGTCTATGAAGCTTTAGGCATTGAAAGTGACGAAGAAGCAGAATTTAGACAATCATAAACATCTTTAAACAAAAAAATACTTTGAAAAAATTACTCTTTAGCACACTCATTTTTTGCTTACTTAGCTTTTCTACAAACGCTCAAGAAGAAAAAGAAGTAGATTGTTCCGATTTAAAAACAGGTGTATTTATTATTCCTGCGGATAAATTTGTTCCGCTTTCGACCAAAATAGTCCGCGAAAATAATTTTCAAAGAGAATATATGAGTAATGGGGATGAAGCAAGCTCGCGCCTTAAATGGCTTAGTGATTGTAGTTATTTGATGCTTCCCGAGCCAGAGAAAGAAGGAGAAGATCCTATGGAAGCACTTGTTCGTAAACATGGCGGTGTTCAGGTAGATTTAACTGCTAGAAAAGGAGATACTATTTATTTTACTGCCAATCTTTATAAGGCTTTAAAAAAAACAGAAGTGAGTTCATTTATGATTAAAATTGAATAATACATACGTGAAAAACCTTTTTAAATACATACTAAATACGATTCCAAGACCACTTTTAATTAAGTTGAGTTACTGGATTCGCCCAATTGTTACGTTTGTATTGAAAGGAAAGAACTATACAGATCCGATTGACGGAAAGAGTTTTCGAACGTTTTTGTCGTATGGTTATGCCATCAATCGTGAAAATGCGTTATCGCCAAGCACATTGTCTTTGGAACGTCATCGATTACTTTGGTTGTACTTACAGAACGAAACAGACTTTTTTACAAAACCACAGAAGGTGTTACATTTTGCACCAGAACAAGCTTTTTACAAGCGTTTTAGAAAACAGAAAAACTTAGAGTATACAACTACTGATTTGTTGTCGCCGTTGGCAGATGTGAAAGCTGATATTTGCGATTTACCTTTTGAAGATAATTCGTTTGATACGATTTTATGCAATCATGTGCTGGAACATATTCCTGATGATACGAAAGCGATGCAAGAGTTGTATCGTGTTTTGAAACCTGGCGGAATGGCAATTTTGCAAATTCCACAAGATTTAGATCGCGAAATTACTTTTGAAGATGATACGATTGTAGATAAAAAAGAACGCACAAAAATCTTCGGTCAGTACGATCATGTGCGTGTGTACGGACTTGACTATTTTGATAAGCTACGAAGTATCGGATTTAGAGTTGAAGAAGTAGATTATACAGCAGATCTTATTATTGAAGATATTGACAAGTATTGCTTGATGGAAGGAGAAATTATTCCTGTTTGTTTTAAATAAGTAGTGAGATTTTTTAAGTCGCTTTGCTCCTTTTTTGTTTTTTGTTAATTCGTTTTCTGTTAATTTGGTTGTTTGTTAGTACTTATTAAGATTTTCCTTTTAAATATGTTTCGGGCGTTAAAACAACCAATTCACTCTTTTTGAAATCTTTTAGGTTTCTTGTTAGAATGATTTTTATGTGTCCATTTTCAATAGCTGAAAAATTTTGTAGCGCATCTTCAAAATCTTTAAATTCAGAATTTAAAGCTTTTAGGACTGCATTCTTATCCATTTTCACAATATCAATTATAGTTATAAGTTGTTTTATTTTTTCTATTATAACTGCATGTTTTGCTGTTTTTCTAAGTAAATAATACACATTAGAAATTATCACAGGAGTTGTATATCCTTTTATTTCTTTTTCAGCGCATAAGTTTAGAATTTCTGTCGCGTATGCCGAGAATGGTTTTCTGTCAAAAAAGAAATCTAGCAATACATCTGTATCTATGAGAACTTTATCCATTTATAAATACTTTTTTTCTAAGCGATTTTCAAGTTCTTTTTTATAATCCATATCCTTTGGCATTGTAAAAGAACCTTTTAAGGATTCTACTATTGGATTGAGCTTTTTACTTTTTTGTTTTCGTTCTTCTTTGGTAAGCATTTTTAAATAGTTTTCGATAATATCTGATAAGCTGCGATTTTTTCCTTTCGCATAGTTTTTTGCTCTTTCAATTATTTCTTTTTCTATTGTTAGTGTCAACTTTGTGTTCATACTAATAAGTTTATGAATTGTCAAATACAAAATTACAAAATAATTTAACAACACGTGTTAAATTATTTATTTTTATACGTGCAACCATGTTGTGAACGAAAAAAATATTGGTTATAGTGTAATTTTTATCATTGAAGATATTGATAAGTATTGCTTGATGGAAGGTGAAGTTATTACTGTTTGTTTTAAGTAGGTATTTTAGCTTTTGGTAAAATCGTTTATTTATTTGAGTATTGTGTAACAATTAACAAAACAATATCATAGATAATTATTATTCGTCTTTCCATTTCTGAAAAATCTTTATCGTATTTCTAAACCTAGAATTAACATTGAATTCTTCTGGATTATTATTAACAATATCGAAAACCACATCTCTATACTCAGTTTTCCAATCTCTATCAGAAATATAATTATGTAAAACACAATAACAAAATCTGTCTAAAGAATTTAGATAGTTTTCAAATGACGTACTAAACTTATCACTTAAAATTTCAATAGTTGCTTTATTTAATTTTTCCTTAGTTTTTTTTAAAGTAATTGGATATTCTCGTAATTGAAAACTAGCTTCATCCCAACTAACTTTTCTTCTAATCAATTCATTTTCTAATTCTAAGACGGTCATTAAAGTTGAATTTCTGAAAGTTTCATTCATACTATTCAATTGCTTATTTATTTGACTAATTTGCTTGTACACGAAATACAATGCTCCCATAGCGACCAATAATGATACAATTGAACAAACAGCATTAATCCAATCTACAGTATTTGATTCCATTAATTTTTCAATTTTGCTAATAGTTTTTGAAGAACGATCTGTGCTTTATTAGAATTTGAAATTGAGTTTCGATGATCTTGTGATTTTGGTATAGCATCATCTCCATACATTTTGAAGTACATCATCACCTGTGGCAATGATATTCCGTTAGCTTTCAATTTAGGAATTACTTCATCTAAGATTTTGTCGATTTCTTCATTTGAGTTTGCATCACTTAATTTACTCAAATAACTTTTAATTATATTATCTTTCATTATATGATTTTATTTAATCGGTTATAAAAAGAGAGGACATTAAATTCTCTTAAACCTTTCTTTCTTAGAATCCATAAATATAAAACAAATACCACATTCAAACACTACGGTTTCCCGTAATCACTCATAAAAACCACCAACAAATTTTGAAAACCTCAACATAAACTAAAGATTTTTAAATAGTATCGAAATGCGATTCAGAATCTTATTATATTGATTTTCAATGATTATGGGAAACCGAATCAAGTTCGGTTTGACAAAAATTCGACTTTTTAGACAGCCTCTAATTCAGCTAAATATTTTAAATGCGTTACTCCATAACTTTTCAAAATAAAGCTTCAAACAAAAAGAGAACCTTCTTTAAAAAGATTCTCTTGTTTACTAAAAGAAAGCGTTCACTTTCTTCCCCTTTTTAAAAACTTAATGTCGGTTGATGATGTGTGCTTTTAAAAATCACAATTATTTTTAATTAATCCATCACTTTAGAAAGCTTTACAGTTTCGCCGCACATATCACTTGTAATTTTGAAAATCACATCGCCTTTTTTTCCTTTACTTGCCCAATGCACCGTTTTTCCAACTTTACACGAAATACTCGTTTTGCTTCCTTTATTCAAGCTTACGTAACCACTTCCTGTGTAGATAGAAATTTTGTTTTTGGTGTCATTTACTAATGAAAAACTACTTCCGTAGACTTCTTCCGTTGTGTCAATTTCCGTAGTTGTCGTTTGTGTTACTTCCGAAAATGAAAGTATGGAGAGTAAACTGATGGCAATGAGTGTTAGTTTCATAAAAAGCTTCTATTTTTTGTTTCGATATAAATATACTTTGTATCCAACTATAAAAGTGAAATAAACTTCTGAAACGCTCGTATTACTTTCTGAATGGTCATTTTATATAAACAATCGGATTGTAGGCTTTACAATCCGATTGAAAATATAGCTAGCAACGTGAGTTCGACATAAGTTTACTCAAAAAAAAATTGACCACATTTTCGAAATAAACAATAAGTATCTCATTTTCATAACGTTATTTTCGTTTTCTTTGCTCGCACAAAGAATACTGAATCAAGTTCAGCACAGGCGTCAACAAAAGAAAGTGCGCTTTTCCAGAGGTATTTTTAGTTTTTCTTTTTGAAAAAAACTAAAACCGCATGAATTTTTCTAAATTTTCTCCAAGGATTCGAAAATTCTTAACGAAAAATCCCTGCTATACTGCGGAAAAGACAAAAAAAAACACTCTAAAATTTTAGATCGAACTCAGGTTAGCAATACTAGCAATAATTGGTTCAGGGTAATATTGTTTAAACTATTTTTAAGTTTCTAAGAGCATTTTTTGAATGTTAAAAAAACCCTGCAAGCGTGCTTATAACTCACAGGATTTATACAATAAAATAAACTATAAATTATTGTTTTATGAAACGCTTGGTGATTTGTGCGCCTTGATCTGATGTAATTTTTAGGATATATATTCCTTCAGAAAGGCGTGAAACATCAATTGTTTTTAAATTAGTTTGTAAAACGTGTTTCCCTAATAGGTTGTAAATCGCAACACTTTCTACAGTAGTATTCGTCTGAATATTAATAAAACCTGATGTTGGATTTGGATAAAGTTTGATTTCATTTTTACTGAACTCAAAATCAATTGTGCTTAACGTTGAAAAATTATGACTTGTCGTTCCTGATAAACCAGAACCTACGGAGTCTACAACTGGTGTAAACATTGCCATTCCATCATCTACCATATCGGCAGACATAAAACTTTTTAAAGGTGTTACTGACGTAGCTAATGGAGAATCGTTTGCCAATAAACTAATCGTCCCTGGAGCCATTGGCGTATTCATTTGAATTGTAACCATAGGAGAAACTGTTCCCGTTGATGGCGCTGGCAATGCAATAGGACTTCCTAATGTTTCTGTAATTAAGTAGCCGTCAATAGTAGGCTCTCCAACATCATTCCCATTAAAAAAAGTGCCACTAGCTCCATTTCCTAAAGATGATGTTATACTCGCCGTTTCACCATCTGGAAGAATAATGGTAAAACCATAACTTTGTACAGATGTGGCAAAATTAGAAGCACTTGCATTAGGCACAGCAGAAATTGTATAACTATAGTTTCCGTTGTCTACTAATGTATATGTGTAACCGTCTTGAGCATTTACACTGTTCGAGAATAAAGTAAATAGAACCGTAAGTGATAGTATTGAAATAATTTTTTTCATAATATAATTGTGAATCTATGATTTAGTTTTCTGGTAATTGTTCTTGAATTTGATACGTACTAAAGTTTAGAAAGTTTCCTGGATGCGCTAATACATTTTGAAGAATGAAAGGTGTATCAGGTGTAGTTCCTGTGTATTGTGTGTTACTGTCCATATTTATGTCATGCGCATTGTATCCATCTAAAAGATACGTAGGAAAATTAAGGAAGTTTCCTGAAGCATTTAATACTTCCGATAAAACACTTGGAGCATCTGGAGTAGTTCCCGAATATTGTACGATGTCATCACCATTTACATTTCCTGCCCACATGGCAACGACACCACTTGGCATTCCAAAAGTAGTTTGCGAATTGCTACCAAAAGTGATTTGATTGTTTGCAACCGTAAAGTCTACCACAGTAGTTGTTCCGCTTAAACTAATTGTATTATTTGTCATAATACCTAAATGGTTTCTATGCTTAATTACTATGTAATAATTACCTATTGTTTTATTAAAGACTAAAGATGAAATTCCGTCTACTCCAACAACATCACCATCACGTTGTACTAATGCCGATTGCGAATCTACAATAGTTGTATTGGTTGTAGCGTCTCTTAGTTCTACCCAAACCCAATCTACAATTGCATTAGTTCCTGTTACTGCAAAAACAGTGGTATTACACGTTGCGCCATCTGCATAAGGAGATGTTGTAGCAATTAAATTAGTTACACGCAAATCATCTCGCATTAAAGTTTCTTCTCCTGTATTAGGGCTTAAAGCAGCTCCTTGCAAATATATTTTTGGACTAATAACTAAATTTAAGTTTACATCATATTCAAACGCTCCCATATCTACCGTAGTATCTACTGTACGTGTATTTCCGTTTAAATCTTCAACTATAGTAACTGGTAAAGAAGCATTACTTCCTGCGTTTATAGCTGGCGAACTTGCTTGTAATGTATAATCGTTATTTAAGGCATCCATAAATAATGGATCACTATTAGCTCCTCCTATCATTCCAAGTTCAACAATACTATTGTTTACCACAGAAAAAGATGTTGTAATTGCGATAGGAAAACCTGTACCAGATCCATTTCCATAAATAATACTATTTTCAATAGTACTATTTGAAGCCTGAATCATCGTTATAACATTATCATTAACTCCTACATTATTAGACAATGTTGAGTTGATCATTTCAAATTCTAAGGCTGTAGCATTTCCTCCTGCGCTAGCACCTAAATATAAACAAGATGAATTGTTAGCAGAAGTATTGTTGTAAAACAAACTATTTACGATAGATCCTTTTGCATAAAGATTGTACTGTTGAGCTCCCGAAAACAACATTGCAGCTAAATCTTGAGAATAATTATCTCTAATTATACACGATTCAAAATCTACATCATGAGTTAAGTTTGAAACTCCACAAGGTGTAAAAGCTGAATATACAGCAACACTAATACCTGAATTGTTTTGAAGTATACAATTTTTGAATTGAGCTGTTAGGCTACTACCAGAAACATATGGATTAACATAAATGGCTCCTCCTCTTAAATCATAAGATTGGTCTATTGCTGGAGTTGAACAACTATTATTTGCAGTACCGTTTGCATTCCCACTTGTTATTGTAAAACCATCAACTACTATATTTTGGGCATTCCCTCTAATGGAGACAACATGATATGAATTATCTTGCCTTGTTGTTTCTGTATCAAGAATAGTAGCATTATCATCTCCATTTAAATCACCAGATAATAGTGTAATATTCGCTTTTGGATTTCTTGCTGTAACAGTCGTTTCTGTTCCATTAAATCCGCCATAAATTTTTGTATCATTTAAAATCGAAAAGGTTGCTTTTCTTGTATCTGTATCGGCAGTACTTGGAATATAATTACCATCTGCTACCCATATAGGTCTTAAATTGCTTGCTAAAAGAAGTGCATCTTCTAGTTTTGTAAAGGCATTCGTCCAAGAAGAACCATCATTGGTTCCCGATGCATCTTTATCAACATATAACGTTGGGTCTACAGTTGTAAAGGTATATGATGCAGCTCCTCCACCTTGCGAAGAAATACAAGAAGCAACTATAACAATATCATAAGCAGTATTAGGAGTTAATCCTGAAATTGTAAAAGGATTACTAACACTATAAATTGCTGTTCCTGATGAAATTGGTTGACCCGATTCTACATATAAAATATCCCAAACAGATTCATCACCGCCAGCTGTCCAACTAAGGTCTATTGAGGTAAATGAAACATTCGTTCCGATAACATTTGATGGAGTACCACTACAATCTAAATTTCCATATTCAAAAGCTCCCATATCAATTATAGAATTCACATATCGAGCTCTAGCATTTAAATCGTAAATAATAGTACTAGAAATGTAACTGTTCATACCTGTATCTATAGCTGGAGATCCCGTTTGTAAAAAAAATTGATTCGCTGCCGAATTAGCAAATAACGGATCTACATCTGTTGCGCTTTGTTGCCCACCTTCTACAATACTATTAGATATTACAGAGCCAGAAGTTGTAATTGTAAATGGTGTTGTACTTCCATTAGCATGAATAATAGAATTTCTTATTCTACTGTTTGATGCTTGAGCCATTTCAACAACACTTCCAGTAACACCTATGTTATTTGCAAAAGTTGAATTAATGACACTAACATTCATTCCAGAAGTATTTCCACCATTCGTTGTACTTGCAACTAATGACAAACAAGATGAACCATTTACAGATGTATTATTATAAAATAAGCTGTTCGTTATTGTTCCATAAGCATTATATCCTTGACCTGTAGATCCGTGATATTGAAACGCTGAAGAATTTAAAGAGTAATTATTTTTAATTATACAGTTTGTAAAATTCCCAGTAAAGTCTCTACTCCAAGTCGCGGCGTTTAAGGGGCCAAAACCTGCAAAAACACTATTATTTGTTGCTGAATTTTTTTCTAAAATACAATTTTGAACCGTTGCTGTTACATCTTCTCCTGTTACAACTGGGTTTAAATAAATGGCTGCTCCTTTTGAATCTGAAAATTGTGTAAGAACAGATCCCCAAGTTACTGTACCTCCGTTAGCATTTCCTCCAGAAATTGTAAATCCATCAATTAACACATCACTAATATCTCTTCTCAAACTCACAACATGATGAGCATTGTCTTGTCGAGTAGCTTCCGTATCGGTAATAACATCATTATCATCTCCATTTAAATCTCCGCTTAGTATTGTAAGGTTTGCTTCAACATCTCTTTCAGAAACACTAGTTTCAGTAGCATTAAATCCTCCATAAACTTTCGTTCCTGTTAATACATTAAAAGTTGCCTTTCTAGAATTTGCATTTGCTGTAGTTGGAACATAAGTTCCTTGAGCTACCCAAACTTGATCATTTCCTGTAGCAATCGCTAGAGCGTCTTCCAAATTTAAAAAAGCATTACTCCAAGTTGTACCATCATCTGTTCCTGAAGCCGCATGATTCACATAAATAATACTTCCACTTAATGTGGTGAAATTTGTTGCTAAAGTCCAAGCAGATTGAGTACCATTACAATTCCCTTGTACATACACATCATAAGATGTATTCGTGTTTAATCCTGTTATCGTTTGTGTGTTTCCTGAAATGTTAGTGATGTCTGTCCCTAAAGAAAAAGGGAATCCAAATTGCACATATCGTACTGTTGTATCTGTTGAAGTAGATGTCCAAGATACCTCTGCTGCGTTTGGAGCAATGTTATATACAGAAACATTTTCTGGCAAGCAGGCAAACCAATATTCGCTTTCTAAATTTGTAGTTGAAGTATTTGCGTAAGTAGTTAAACTTACAAAAAGAAATAAGAAAAATACTTTTGTCTTCATTATGTATAATTTATAGTTTATGAAGGCTAAAATATGTAGTTAACGGTCTGTATTTTGTTTCATCTTCTGAAAGTCAGTTTTGAACTGCTAAACCGTTATCCAATGTTTTGAACAATGGCTAAAAACTCTTCTTTTTTGTCTTTGGAGATAGAAACCGTTTCGTTATTATCCATGACAATGTAACCGCCATCTTTTTTGATGTATTGTTTGATGTGTTTTAGATTGATGAGATACGAACGATGTGGCTTGTAGAAGGTGCTTATTTTTTCGAGCAACGATACAAAATGCTTTAACGGTTTACTGACTAAGATGTCAGATTCGTTGAGTGTTGTAATTTTAGTATACATTCCGTCCGCTTTTAGTAAGATGATTTCATTGAAGTTTACAAATTCGAAACCATCAGCAAATGGCAATCCAATTTTATTAAAATTAGACGATGCTAAACTTTTTTTGAGCTCTTCTAGTTTTGTATTGATTTGCGATTTCCCAATGTGTTTTACCGCTTTTTCAACCGATTCTTGCACTTGCGTTGCACGTACAGGTTTTAGTAAGTAATCAATAGCGGAAAGTTGAAATGCTTTGATAGCATATTCGCTATACGCAGTTGTAAAGATGATTTCGAAATTAAAATTGTCTTTTTCTATAAAGTCTAAGATTTCTAAGCCAGAGTGTTGTGGCATTTCAATATCTAAGAATATAATTTGAGGTTGTTCGCTTTTGATCAATTCTATTCCTGAAAGTAAATCTTCCGCTTCAAATATTTCTGTGATTTTAGGACAGTTTTCTGATACGAGAACACGCAACAAGTTTCTTGCTTTTCGTTCGTCGTCTATGATGATTACTTTCATGATTCTTGTGTTGTATAGTTTGATGAAGCCGTTATGTTGGTTGCCGGAATTGTAATGACAACTTTGGTTCCGCTTGGCTCTTTTGTATGTGCGTCGTATAAATCTTCAATGGAAACTCCGATACGTTTTCCTTTTCCGTAGTTGAGTAAATCCAATCGATCTTGCGTTGCTTGCGTTCCAAAAGATTTGTGCATTTTGTCTTTTTTTATTTTGAGTTCCAACGCTTTTTCTCTTCCAATTCCATTGTCTTCAATTGTACAAATAATAGCATTTTTTTTAGGAACTGTTTGTAGCGAAATTGATAATAATCGGTTGTCTTTTTTGTGTAATAAACCATGTTTGAGCGCATTTTCTACATATGGCTGAATCAACATCGTTGGAATACTAAGTGATTCTGTATCAATGTTTTCATCTATGTGAAATGTATAAGATAATTTATCTTCAAAGCGTAATTCTTCTAATTCTAAATACATTTCCAAACAATCTATTTCATCCTGCAAAGAAATTGCACCTTTGTTACTGTGATTGAGATATGTACGAATTAAATCGGCAAATTTCCCTAGATAATCGCTTGCTAAGTTTTTTTTGTTTAGGATGATGTATTCCTGAATCGAATTCAATGCATTGAAGATAAAATGCGGATTCATCTGCGAACGTAAATTTTCTAGTTTTAAGAATACCAATTCGCGTTCTTGAGCTAATTTTTCGAGTTCTTTATTTTTTTGCTTGTCACGTTTTTTGAGAATATTTCGGTAATAGAGAATGATAAATAGTAACGCTGACAAAACCGAACTTATAACAAACCAAGGTCTTTTCCAGAATGGACTTTCTATTGCAATTTCAATGGCTGCAATTTCTGACTTTCTGGCTAAAGAAGTAGATTCTGCAAGTACTTGAAACGTGTAGTTTCCGACTGGCAAACTATTGTATTTTACAAAATCGATACCTTCATCAACAGGAATCCAATTTTCATTAAACCCTAGCAATCTACTGTAATACCGAATGTGTTCTTTGGATCTAAAACCATTGGAATTAAAGCTTAGTTTTATTGCGTTTTGAGAATGTGGTAGTGTATATTTTTCTTGTAATAGTGTATCTTTTTCACTGATTTGAATACCTGTAAAGTAAATCTCGGGTTTCACTCTTTGTTGAAATGCCGTTTTCCGATCAATCGAAAATATACCTTTATTGGTAGAAAATATAACATTGTCTTTAAAAGGAATAATTCCATTAATTAAATACGTGCTTATTCCGTCACCTTTAGTTAGTATTTTAAACGTTTCTGTCTTAGTATTTAGCAATTGAATTCCTTTATTGGTAACAATCCAAAGTGAGTTTCTGTCTCCTTTTATTTTTTGAGTAAAATTTGAAGCCAATCCATTTTCCGTAGTATAATTTACAACAACACTATCATTTTTAATACCATATAAACCATCTTTAAATGTAGAAACCCAAATAGTTCCGTCGTCGGTTTTTGTAATACTAACGGAATGAATTTTTTTTCCTTGATAGCGAATTATTTTTGCGTTAAATTTTGAATCATATTTTACCAAATCGTCCACGTAAGAGACATAACTATTTTTACTGATGGTATCGTGAAAACCAATATATGCTCGCAAAAATTTTAATCGGGAGTCTACTTTTCCATTTTCCACAACAGAAGCTCCTTGGTAATTAGCAAGAAGAAACGTGTTTTTGTTTATATATGATATACTTCTTGCATTGAAAAAATCACGGTTTGTTGTGATGGTTTTTGTCTCAAAATCGTATATAACTCCTTGATCTTGTTGACTTATGTACATCTTTTTGTTGCTTTTATTATAAAAAGCCGCTTGTACAGGCGTATTCTTTTTTAAATCAATCAGCGATATTTTATTAGTTTCAATATTGTAAAAACCTGCATCTCCAGTTGCAGTTCCAAAGAAAAACGATGCTTCATTTATTTTTTCGATGTATTTAAAACCTTCAATACCATCTTGGAGATTGTAGTTATTGTTGTTGATATTTGGAATGACAAATACACCATTACGAAGCGTTGTAACCCAGTAATTTTCGTTTCTATCTACGACTACTTTTGAAACATATTCATTTTTGAAATACCTGTTTTTATAAACTAAATTCCCGCCTTCCATACTATATACCCAAAGTCCGCTAGAGGATGAGAATAACATTTCGTCATTATAAAAACTAATCGCAGCTATATTGCTGTTTTTTAGTGCTGCTTCCAATTCAATTTCTTCGTACTGACCTGAATTCAAATCAAATAGATATAGATATGATTGGCTATTTCTATCCATAAATTTTAAATATGTTTTCCCTTTGCTTCCAGTAATTAATGGCGATCCTATACTTCGTTTAGATAAGTCGTCATAAATAGCTTCTGAAGTAATTTTTTTGGTTATATTTAATTCTAAATCTAATGTAACAATGCTTTCTCCAGTAGTTACGTATATTTCATTTCCATATCTGTAAGGACTTCCGATTAGGGGATTTCCGATTTGTATACGCGTATCAATTTCTCTTGTTTTTAATGAAATTTTATAAATTGTTTGATACGTAAATACTAATAAGTGTTTATCTGTAACGATGAAACTTCCTAGTCGCCCATTAATTTCTTTTTCTAAATCAATAAAGGTGATGAGTTCATCGTTTTCAGCATAAAAAAATTGTCCTGAAATGTTACAACACCAAACTCTTCCTTTGGAATCTTCTTTGGGTTCAAAGACTGATAAACCCCTTTTTTCCTTGTTTGTATAGATTTTGAATTGATTTCCATCATACCTGTAAAATCCTTTATTGGCAGCCAGCCAAATGAAACCTTTGCTGTCTTCCGTCATATTGTAGAACTCAATATCGGGTAAACCATCTTTTTCAGAAAACTGCGTATATATTGGATGTTGCCCAAATGCAACAGTAGCAAAAAGCAATATGAATAGAAAATGTAGTTTTTTAATCAACGTATTTAGAATTATAACTCTCAAAATTACAATTTTAAATAATTGATTCAGTTACTTTTTTTATGAAAGCAGTGTGTGAATTGCTGAAAGTGAAGTATTGCTGTCTAAATTTACTTTTTTTTGAAATTGAATTTTCTGAAATATTTATGTGGAAGTTAACGCTACTAACGTGAAGTAATTGTCTTTATTTAATGATTAAATCTTGAAAACCTTTTGTACTATATGTTTGCATGTTTCCTTGTTCATCTTTGCTCACAATATATGCATCTACATCTTTTAGTTCGCTGAGCAATTGCTTTGTTTTTTCATAAGGCATCACCATAAAAGCGGTTGCGTATGCGTCTGCTTTCATGCAATTATCTGCTACGACAGAAACACTCAATACATTATTTTTCATTGGATATCCTGTTTTTGCATTTAGGATATGTACATAGTGATCGCCAGTTATTGGATCAATTCTGAATTTTCGGTAGTTTCCAGAAGTCGCCATTGCTTTATTTTCAAGCGTAATGTATTCTATATATTGACGTTCTTCTTCATCTTGAATTGGACTGTCTATACCAACAAACCATTTTTTAGATTTGCTCGTATTTATTCCTTTAGTTAAGATTTCGCCACCAACTTCAATGATGTAGTTTTTACTTCCTTTTTTATCAAGCATTTCTCCAATAAGGTCAATTGCGTATCCTTTTCCTAAAGAATTAAAGTCAAACGTCACTGAAGGATGATCTTTTTCTACTTTTCCTTCTTTCGTAACGCGTACTTTATCAAATCCTGTAAATAGTAAAATACTGTCTACTTGCTGTTTGTTTAGATTATTGATTGGTTTTTCTGGGCCAAATCCCCAAGCATTAACCAAAGCGCCAACACTAGGATCGTAATAACCGTCTGTTTTTTCGTAGACTTCTCTTGAAAATTCATAGACTGTTTTAAAATAATCATCAATCACAATATCCTTTTCTCCTTTATTGATTCTGGAAATATCCGAAGTTCGTATGTAGGTCGAAATTGATTGATTCACTTCAAAAAATACATTTTCAATATCGTTTTTATAATCTTCTTTTTCATCAAAAATTTCATACTGAATAGAATACGTAGTTCCCAATGCAAAACCCGTATTGGCACGCATAATGACATCTTTTGGCTTGTCTGCGCAAGATGTTATAAATAATGCAATACATACGTACAATGATATTTTAACTGCTTTTATATTCATGTAATTTGAATTAAACCATCGTAATCTAAAATGTATGGCTGATCTTTTAATACTTCTTCTAACGGATTGTCTGCATTTCCGAGTCCAACACCAGCAAAATACAATTCGCCTTCAAACTTTTCTACGTGTTGTCGGAATGTTTCCATCCAAACGGTATCGTATTCTTTAGGATCTTCAGGATACGTAACTGCTTTTACAAGTACGAATTTCTTTTTATTAAGTTTATCAATACAGACAAATTGCGGATGCTTTTTCAGTTGACTGTTTACCGCCAAAAATTCATATCCTTTTTCTTCCAGTTCTTTTCCTACGATATTCATCGCAAGATTGTGGAGTTCTTGTTTTGTTAGCTTTTCCATTAGTAGAAATAATAGTTCAATACGAATGAAAGTATTGATGTATTGATAGTGCTTTTTATTGTTTTATTTTTTTGCGATAAACCTCAGCAACATACTTTATTTACTTAAGAATTTACAACCGTATAAAGATACTTTAATTTCAGATAACACAATATTTACAAAAGCTTTTGAATGCAAAAAAAGATCGTCTACTTTACGTAAACGATCTTTTTATATATTTTGAATGAAGTTTTTTTATCCTCCGAAATCATCAAATCGGATATGTTCATCCGGAATTCCGAAATCTTCTCCCATTTTTTGAACTGCTTGGTTCATTAATGGTGGTCCACAGAAGTATAATTCAATATCTTCTGGCGACTCATGATGATTTAAATAGTTGTCAATTACACAGTTGTGAATGAATCCTACAAAACCATCTCCTTCATCATCAATATCTTTTTTAACTTTCCAATTATCTTCTTCTAATGGTTCAGATAATGCTAAGTAGAACTTAAAGTTTGGAAATTCTCTTTCTAATTCATAGAAATGATCTAAGTAGAATAATTCTCGCTTAGAACGTCCTCCGTACCAATATGTAACTTTACGACCTGTTCGTAAGGTTTTGAATAGATGATACAAGTGTGAACGCATTGGCGCCATTCCTGCTCCACCACCAACATATAACATTTCTGAATCAGACTCATTGATGAAAAATTCACCGTAAGGTCCTGAAATTGTTACTTTGTCTCCTGGTTTTTGTGCAAATATGTATGACGAAGCAATTCCTGGATTTACACTCATCCAAGCATTTTTAGCTCTGTCCCACGGCGGCGATGCAATACGAACATTCAACATAATTTCGCGACCTTCCGCAGGGAAAGAAGCCATTGAGTATGCTCGTTCTACGGTTTCATTGTTTTTCATCACTAAAGGCCATAATCCGAACTTGTCCCATTCTGCTTGGAATTTGTCTGGCGTTTCATGCTCTTCAGGATGCGCAGTAATGTCCATGTCTGCGTATTTTATCTCACATGGAGGAATTTCAATTTGAATATATCCACCTGCTTTGTAACCCATATCTTCTGGAATTTCTACTACAAATTCCTTAATAAATGATGCTACGTTATAGTTACGAACAACCGTTGCTTCCCATTTTTTAATTCCAAATACTTCTTCTGGAATTGTAATGTTCATGTCTTGCTTTACTTTTACTTGACAAGCTAAACGTGCTCCGTGTTTTAATTCTTTACGTGTAAAATGCGGAACTTCAGTTGGCAATGCTTCTCCACCACCTTCTAATACGTGACATTCACATTGAATACATGTTCCTCCACCACCACA
Source organism: Kordia antarctica (assembly GCF_009901525.1). Taxonomy (NCBI): domain Bacteria; kingdom Pseudomonadati; phylum Bacteroidota; class Flavobacteriia; order Flavobacteriales; family Flavobacteriaceae; genus Kordia; species Kordia antarctica. The sequence goes on along the minus strand of NZ_CP019288.1, from coordinate 4,552,881 downwards.
AGCTGATGGTAAGAATATTTTTTCGCTACTTAACGTAGTTAAAAGTGTACTTCCTGAAGCCACTTGAATTTCTCGTTCCCCATTGATTGTAATCATTACAGGTCCTGATGGAGATAGTTTTTGCTTTACAAATAGCAATAGAGAAACCAATACTAACGTAATTAGTAAAAAGGCTGCTACGGTTGCTATTACTGTTCCTAATGTACTTGCTGCTAATATCATATTAATCAATTACTTTTATATTGTTAGCGATTTCATTTGTAGTACTATTGTCTTGTATGGTTTCGATTTGAGCTCCATCATTATTTTCTAATGCTTCTCCTTCTTCATCACCACCTGTTAACATTCCTCCAAAACTCATAAATCCAATTGCCATTAAGCCTGTGATTATAAAGGTAATTCCTAAACCTCTTAAAGCTGGTGGCACGTTAGAGTATCTGATTTTTTCACGAATAGCTGCAATCGCTAAGATTGCTAAGAACCAACCGATTCCTGAACCAATCCCGTAGGTTGTTGCCAATCCTAAGGTTGCAATTTCTCTTGATTGCATGAAAAGTGATCCACCTAATATTGCACAGTTTACAGCAATTAAAGGTAAAAAGATACCAAGTGAGTTGTATAATGAAGGTGAAAATTTCTCTACAATAATTTCTACCAATTGTACCATGGTTGCAATGGTTGCAATGAACATGATAAATGATAAGAAACTAAGATCGTAACTTGCATATTCTGATCCTAACCAAGATAATGCTCCAGGTTGTAAGATGTATTGATCTAACAGCCAATTTAAAGGAACTGTGATCGCAAGTACGAATATAACTGCGGCTCCAAGTCCAACAGCAGTCGTTACTTTTTTAGATACAGCAAGGTATGAACACATTCCTAGGAATGTTGCAAATACCATGTTATCTATGAATATTGATTTGAATAATAATTCTATGTGTTCCATATGTTTTGGTTTTTAGTTGTTAGTTATTTGTTGTTGGTGCATTTCTAACAACCAGCAACTATAAACTAACAACTAATTTTTAGTCTTCTATTAAAGCTTTGTTTCTTGAACGTTGTACCCAAATGATGATTCCTACCACGATTAATGCCATTGGCGATAATAACATGAAACCGTTATTTTCATAGCCAAAAGCGTACAATCCTGTTGGTCCAGTTGTAGCTGTTCCGATTGGATCTCCTAATATTTGAATTCCTAATAGTGTTCCAGAACCTAATAATTCTCTAAAGAATCCTACAATGATTAAGATAAGTGCATATCCTAATGAGTTTCCAATTCCGTCTAAGAATGCTCTCCAAGGTCCATTTCCTAAAGCAAATGCTTCAAAACGTCCCATAATGATACAGTTTGTAATAATTAATCCAACAAATACTGAAAGTGTTTTACTTAATTCATAAGCAAATGCTTTTAGTACTAAATCGACAATAATTACAAGTGTTGCTACAACGATTAATTGTACAATAATTCTAATTTTTGAAGGTATAATGTTTCTCATTAAAGAGATCACCACGTTTCCAACTGCTAATACAAATAATACGGATATAGACATTACAATAGAAGCTTCAAGCTCTGCTGTAATTGCCAGTGCGGAACAAATACCTAATACCTGAATGGTAATTGGGTTATTGTCTGCTAATGGGTCTAATATTAATCTACTATCTTTTCCCATGACTTATTTGTTGTTTTTTAAGTTTTGAAAATATGGTAAGTACAACTTCAAATCTTTTTTGATCATTGCTGTAACTCCATCACCGGTAATTGTTGCACCTGCGATGGCATCTATTTCGTAATCGTCTTTGTCTGTGTTGATAGGATCTGCATTTGTTTTAGAAATGGTAATTCCTTTAAAAGATCCACTTTCTGTCAATAAACGCTCTCCTGTGAAATCATCCATGAAATAACGTTGCTTGATGTTTGCTCCAAGTCCTGGCGTTTCTCCTTTGTGGTCAAAGTATACACCTTGCACAACCATGTTTTCATCCATAGCAACATAACCCCAAATTGCATCCCAAAGTCCTTTTCCTCTGATCGGCGCGATGTAGAATTTTTTTCCATCTTTTTCCCCAATAAACAAAGGCAACTTTCTAGGTTTCCCTGCTTTTACATTTGCTTGTTGTTTTTTAACATCAATCAAATATGGTTCTTGCCCGTTATTTTCTGCTTTGTATTCTTCTCTAGTTTGCTCACTTACTATTTTTCCATTTTTCACAACTAAAACAATTTGTTCTGTTATGTATTTTGAAAATTCTTTAGGAGCTTCTTTCGTAGAAATAAATGTAGCGCTACTTTCATCATTATTATTGATTCCCATTGTATAGAGAATATTTTGTTGCTTCTCTAAACGTTCATTCTCAGTAATCAATGGTTTTAATACCATTGCCAAATATGCTAGCAACGAACCAACTACAAACACCATTCCAATGGCGAATAGTATGGTATATGAATTTTTATCTGTTCTCTTTTCCATCGTTAAGTTGTTTTTACTTTTAGACGTTTCATTCTTTTCTTCACATTTGCTTGAACCACATAATGATCAATAGTTGGTGCAAATACATTCATTAACAAGATTGCTAAGAATACACCTTCTGGATATGCTGGATTGAATACACGAATCATAATTGATATAAAACCAATTAGGAATCCGTAAATCCACTTTCCTTTGTTTGTTTGTGATGCCGTTACCGGATCGGTTGCCATATAAACAGCTCCAAACAGGATACTACCAATGATTAAGTGTTGCCAAAAAGGAATACTCATTAATCCAAAGAATTTGCTTGTTTCTGGAATCCATCCAGCATCCACAACTCCGTTAAAAATTAATCCCATTGCTAAAGCACCAATTACGGTACTTAACATGATTCTCCAACTTCCAATTTTCGTGAAGATTAGGAATAATGCGCCAACGATGATTAGTATTTTAGACGTTTCTCCAACAGATCCAGGAATTAATCCCCAAAACATATCCCAATAGGAATATAAATCGGCAGCTCTTTCTCCGTACGTTGTGACTATTTCCGATCCGCCATTTGTACCTGCAATCGTGAGTTCTTGACCTGATTTCGCATAGAAACCAAGTAAAGTTTCTCCTGATATTGCATCTGGTGTTCCAGCACGTTCAACAGCTCCGTGAACCCAAACTTGATCTCCAGACATCCACGTTGGATATGCAAAGAATAAGAAAGCTCTAATGGTTAACGCAGGATTTAAAATGTTCATTCCAGTTCCACCAAAAACTTCTTTTCCAATGACAACTCCAAAAATTACCGCAACTGTTAACATCCATAATGGAATATCAACTGGTACAATTAATGGAACTAACATTCCTGTTACTAAATATCCTTCTTCAACTTCGTGTCCTTTGATGACTGCGAATAAAAATTCAACAGCTAGTCCAACTCCATAAGAAACAATTACAAGTGGTAATACTTGCCATGCTCCAAGAATTAAATTATCTAAAGTCCAAAAAGAAGCTCCAAAAAATCCGCTGGCTGCTTCTATTTCTCCTAATGCTAAGTAATGTTGGTAACCTGCATTGAACATTCCGAAAATTAAACATGGCACTAACGCCATAATTACGGTGTTCATCGTACGCTTCAAATCGTCCGCTACTTTAATGTGCGTTCCGTTGTGCGTAGTTTCATTAGGTAAGTATAAAAACGTATGCAATGCATTAAACGCAGGCGCCATTTTGGTTCCTTTATACTTCTCTTTTATAGTATGTAATTTACTTTTTAAGCTCATAGCGTTATCCTATTTCTTTAAGCATTAAGTCTAAACCTTCTCTAATAATTTTTTGATGTGGCTGCTTTGAAACACATACAAATTCTGTCAATGCAAAATCTTCAGGTGCTACTTCGTACATACCTAAAGCTTCCATTTCATCTAAATCTGCATACATACACGCTTTTAGTGTTTGCATCGGAAAAATGTCTAATGGAAATACTTCTTCATACGTTCCTGTAGTTACAAAAGCACGATGTTCACCGTTTGTATTTGTATTAAGGTCGAATTTTTTATTTGGCGTTAACCAAGAAAATGTAAATGCTCTAGAAGTACTTACTTTATTGAAAATTGGCTTGTTCCATCCAAATAATTCGTAATCGTCACCTTCTGGAATTGCCGTGATTTGGTTATCGTAATATCCAATAGCGCCATCTTCAGCTTGTTGTTTTCCTGACAATACGTTTCCACTAATAATACGAGTGTTGTCTAAGTTGATGTTGTTTGCAACAAGATCCTTTATACTTGCACCAGCAATTGCGGTTACGTATGTAGGTTTTGTAATTTGCGAACCAGTTACTGCAATTGTTCTAGTAGCGTTGAATTTACCCGTAAGTAACAATTCTCCGATAATTACCAAATCGTGTGCAGATACTGTCCAAACAGCTTCACCTTTATTTACAGGATCAATTTTATTAATGTGCGTTCCAACATTTCCTGATGGATGCGGTCCAGAAACTTGATGTGAAATTGTTCCTACAACGTTTGCCAATGGAGAATTTCCACCTTTCTTTGTTGCTACATGAACACTTCCTTCAGTAAGTTTTGTGAGCGCGGTTAATGCGGCTTTTAATTCAGCTTCTTTTCCTGCCAACACATAATCGAAGTCTGCAGCTAAAGGAGCACTGTTGTGTCCTGAAACAAAAATCGCTTTTGGCGACTTTCCTGCATTAGCGATTACGTCGTACGGACGCTGTTTTATAAATGGCCAACAACCTGTAGCGCGCAAATGTGCTTTTACTTCGTCTCCAGACATTTTAGCAGCATCTTTTTTGCCGAAATCATGGTATTCTTGAGTTGCATCTGCTTCAATTCTAATTTCTAAAATTTTACGCTTTGCTCCTCGTATGATTTCTGCAATTTCTCCACTTACGGGAGAAGGAAAAAGTAATGCTTCATCTGTTTTGGAATGAAATAATGCCTCACCGGCTTTTATTTTGTGACCAACTTTCACTAACATTTTGGGAATGATGCTGTGAAAATCTTCTGGCTTTACAGCATAAAAACTACTTGCCTTTACTGCAATTGTAGTTTTTTCTGCTTCGCCAACAAGCTTAATATCTAAGCCTTTTTTTATGCGAATGTCTTTTGACATAGTTATAGATTTTTTTTACTAAAAAACGTGCAAATTTAAACATTTATACACTCAACTAAAAGCCATTGCGCCACTATAAAAGTTATTTATATTCGTTCTAAATTAATAATTTAATCACTCGTTTTAAACCTACAAAGCTAAGAACCTCGTTTGGGCATACATTTTGCATATCTTTACATAAATTCTAAAACTAATGATGCTTCGCAATTTTTATATCTTCTCATTATTGTCATTTATAAGCTTTTACACACAAGCGCAAGTTGCGCCTTTGGAAGAAGTTGCACCACCAAATTTTATTAAAAGTATTGTATTAGCTGGAACGAATACAGGCGATCAATTTCCTGTGTTACGATTAGGCGAACCTTTGAAAGTTACTTTTGATGATGTAAATGGCGATGAAGCTGATTATTATTATAAAATTGTACACTGCAATTACGATTGGACACCTTCCAATTTAGCGAAAGCACAATATTTAAAAGGATTTGACAATCAACGCATTATCAATTATGAAAATTCATTTAATACATTACAGTTATATTCCAATTATCGATTGACGATTCCTAATAGACTGACAACCTTGTTATTGACAGGGAATTATATGCTTTCTATTTATAATGATGAAGATGAATTAATGTTTTCCAGAAAGTTTATTGTGTTTCAAAATGATGTAAATGTTGGCGCAGCAGTTCATAGAACACGTGATTTGAGTACGATTCAGCAAAATCAATTGATTCAGTTTGAGATCAATTCGCCAAACTTATTATTACGAAATCCAGAACGCGAAGTAAAAGTTGCCATTTTACAGAATTATCAGTGGAATACTGCAATTACAAACATCAAACCACAATATACGTTAGGTTCTAAATTAATGTATCGTTACAATACTGAAACGAGTTTTCCAGGAGGAAACGAATTTTATAACTTTGATAATAAAGAAATTCGTGGCGGAAATATTAGCATCAGAACCTTTGAACTCAAAGATATTTACCATAATTTTTTACATGTAGATGCTACGCGCGCTTCAGAACCGTATACTTTTTACCCTGACATTAATGGTAATTTTGTTGTCAATACAATTCAAGGAGATGATCCTTCTATTGAAGCTGATTATGCAATGATCCATTTTTCGCTTGCCAATTATATGACGTTAGAAAACAGCAAAGTATATGTCTACGGACGTTTTAATAATTATGCTTTGACAGAAGAGAATCAACTGCTTTACAATTCTGAAACGGACTTGTATGAAGCAGCAATTTTGCTAAAACAAGGATTTTACAATTATAAATATGTAGTTGTAAATGGTAAAAACGAAATTGAATCAAGTAAAATTAGCGGTTCTAATTTTGAAACAGAAAACGACTATTTGATTATCGTATATTTCCGAAAATTTGGCGAAACCTATGATAGTATTATAGGAATTGGCACTACAAATTCTAGCGTAATTAAAAATTAAAAGGCAGTTTTTACACTGAAAATCGTTAAATTTTCAGTGTCTTTGGAAGAAGTAAATAGAAAATTCGTATTTTTGAGTGTATTGCTTTTGTATAGATAACAAAACGAGCGTAATCATTTATACTCAATACATTTAGATTTTCGGGAATTTAGAGAAAATTATTTTTTTCTTTATCAAGGCAAAATTTTTAAGCATAGCAGCAGTTACGGTTTAAAATTTTAACACAGAAAAAGGGAGAAAGAATAGCTATAAAACCCTAAAAGCTATTTGTTTTGAGTACTTATACAAATCACAGATGATTCAACAGGTAACTAGAGGTATAAAAATTTCGGTAGAGACAAGTTTTGAAGGTACATTCTTCAAGAACTACAAGATGCATTTTGCTTTTGGGTATCAAATCACGATTGCAAATCAAAGTAAAGATTCTGTACAATTAACCTCAAGACATTGGCAAATTTTTGATGCTTTAAATAGTATTGAAATTGTAGATGGCGAAGGTGTTATTGGCAAAAAGCCTGTTTTAAAACCAGGAGAATCACACACATATCAATCAGGTTCGTTGCTTTCGTCTCCAATTGGAGCCATGCGCGGGCATTTTAATATGGTGAATTTCACAACTACAAAAAAGTTCCGAGTTTTTATTCCTACTTTTAAATTGAGTGCGCCTTTTGCGCTTAATTAGGTATTAGGTATTAGGTATTAGGTATTAGGTATTAGGTATTAGGTAAAATATTTTTTTATTTAAAATTCAACATTCATAATTTAAAATTTCTTCAGAAAACTTCAACATTCGATATTCTTTGTTCGATATTCCAAAAGCGAAGCGAATCTAACAGTAAAATTTTAGTTTAAAAGTTGATAGGTTTATAAGTTTATCTCATGTGTAAATAATTCACATACCAAAATACCAAGAGCGACAGCGATACTATAGACGAAGCCGTGACTAACTCCGGACTGAATACCGACCATGGTAAATTTGTATCATCATTAATTGCCTGACCATGTGCTGCTTCCATTAACACGAGTTTGTGTGCTGGATCTTTAATATTACTAAAATTATTAGTTGTGTCCGATCAAAATTATTTGAAATGTCTCAAAGTCTATTTATAATTGAAGTCTAAGTGTTTTACTGCAACAACACCTTGCTTTTAAAAACAATTTTTGAAAAGGTAGAAACACAATATTCTATTTTAAATTACTGCTGGTTGTCAAATAGTTAGCATAAAGTCTTTATTCTTGGCTCTATGGTCGGCTTGTGCTGAGCGAAGTCGAAGTAAGCGGTCTTATATCTTTTATCGGACACTACTAATAATTTATATAAAATTTAAGTGTTGTTTAATAAAAATGGTCGAAATTTCTTCCGACCATAATTGTTAAGTTTGTATAAACTTTCTAATTACCCATTACAGTGTACAACTGAATCAGTACATGTTCTTTGATCTGAATTACAGTTGCCATATGATTGTGGACAGCATGCAGAGTTACCATGTGAACCACAAGCTCCTCCAGAAATTCCTCCATTAATTTCTACTAAATCTAGATTAGAAACTGTGTTTCTTTTTAATGTCAATGACTTAAAATTTTGTTTTTTCATAATTTAAAATTTTGAATGTTAATATGTATTAAAATAAGTAGTGATTATAATTTATTTTGCCTTAAAGATCTACTGGACCTGATGGTTCTACAGGACAGTTTGCACATACAGATGGTCCGGCTTCAGACAAGTTACATGTATTTAGAAACGTGTCTGGACAACCATAATGTGCAGAAACGATACATCTGTCATCTCGTGTGCGTTGTGGTGCATGCGTATAGTTTGGTGCGCCACCAAGAAGTGTGTTTAAGTTAGATACTCGCTTTTTGTTTAGTGTTAAAGCGTTCATTTTTTGTTTTTTCATAATTTGTAGTTTTAATTAAAATGTTAATATTAAAGTGATATAGCTATATTTTCGTTTGATCTTACTAATCCATTTTTCGTAATATGTTGCAACCATTGAGTGTTATGACCTTCATGAACTTGGATATGAGTCTTTTTCGTTAACTCAACATTCTTAAAATTTTAAAACATTTTCTTTCATAACAGTACATGTTTTAAATGAATTATTGATTCAAAGAAAACAAGTTAATACAGATAAACAAAGGAATGTACTTGACCTTTTATAAAACATCAATTGACCTTTTATAAAGTACCAATTGTGTTTTTGCAGATAATATATATAGCACTATATGTAAGTTTTTACATTTTTGTATGCTCACAAAACCGTCTAAATATTAATTAATATATTTAGGTGACTCTTCTTCTTCAATGGAATGGAATTTCTCATTATATTTGGGTAATCTCAAGAATTTTATTATATGTTTAATAGTCAACCATCCCCTAATATTCTTAAAAGAGTTTTATTATTTATACTCTTTTGTAACTTTTCAATGCTGTATGCACAATCAGATTCTTTAGCGCAGAAATCGTATGAAGATTTAGATTCTTTGTATTTGGTTTATAGATATAACAATCCTAAAAAGGCTAAAATATATGCAGATGAGCTCTATGTTAAAGTTCAAATGACTAAAGATGACAGGAAAATTGGGGAAGCTCTATTTAGAAAAGCTTTTATAGCTCAATCATTAAATGACAATGATGATGCTTTTAAACATGTGGAAAATTCGCTTTCTATTGCAAAAAAAATAAATAGTGACTCTTTAATCTTAAAGAATATTGTTCTAAAAGGGAATATTTTTTCATTAAAGGGAGATTATAAAAATGCTACTGATCAATATTTATCAGCAAAAGATATTGCGAAAAGTATGGGCAGTATTAATGCTATTTTAAATATAAATCACAACATAGGTTTTCTAAAAAAACAAACTAATGATCTAAAAGAAGCAGTGCAAATATTTACTGAAAATTTAGAATTAATTCGTCAGCAAAAAAGTAGTGATTTGGAACGCCTTGAAATTAAAAGTCTAAGTTTTCTTTCAGATACGTATTTAAAAATGCAAGATTATAAAAATGCTGAATTATATGCTAATGAAGCATTACAAAAAACTTCTTTTAAAAAATTTCAAGATTTGTATATTTATAATTCTGTTAGTAAATTTATTATTAGCTTTCAACAGAAAAAATATAAAATAAGTATCAATCATATAAATTCTTTAATTCATGGTATTTTAGAGTTTGGTGATCGACAATATCTAACAACATCTTACCTTTATTTAGGTAAAAATTACCTACAATTACAGGAATGCGATAGTGTTATTAAGTATTTTGAAAAAATTAAAGTAATTACCGCAAAAGAAGATTTTGAATTCCCCGAACTAAAAGAAGTGCATCACTCCTTAGGTATTTGCTACACAAAAATAGGTGACAAAGAAAAGAGTCTTGAAAACCAAAAATTAGCTGCAACGTTTGACCAGAAATACGATAGTATCAATGTAATAGTAAATAATGAACTACACATAAAAAACGACATAGTACCTTTAAAAGAAAAAATAGAATCTTTAGATGATTATGGGCAACAACAAAAAAGTCGTGCAACTTTATGGTATAGTATCTCTGGGGTTTTGATTCTATCATTACTATTATTTTTCTTCTTATACAGAAAAAAACAACAACAAGCTAAAAAACGCTTTCAAGAGCTATTACAAACTATAGATGCGTTGGAGCAATCTAAAACCGAATCGCAACTAGTAAAAACGACAACTTCGGTGATTACAGATGAAAGTGTATTGGAAATTTTAGAAGGTTTGAAAACTTTTGAGGAAAAAAAATATTACTTACGACAAGATTGCACCTTAGGATTTGTTGCCAAAAAGTTAAAAACCAATACATCTTATTTATCAAATGTGATTAATACCTATAAAGAAAAACCGTTTACATCCTACCTTACCGAATTACGAATCAACGCTGCACTAATTCGCTTAAGAAATGACCAGAAATTAAGAGCATATACCATCAAGGCAATTGCTGAAGAGTTTGGTTTTAAACGCCAAGAAACGTTCTCTAAAGCCTTTAAAGCGCAAACAAAAATGCTTCCTTCACATTACATCAAAAGCATTAATAATCAATGACATACAAAATTGATGTTTTATAAAGCATCAATTAAACAATTAGCAGATTTTAAAAAGATTTCTCATCTTGCCATAGATAACAAAACAAATAATTCGCATTATGAAAAATTTAAAGTTTAAAAAAATCAAAATCGCTAAGATTAACAATTTGAGCATGATTTTAGGTGGAAACAATCAACCAGTTAGCTATCAGCAAACTGTTATTAATAATTGTTTGCCAGACACTTTTACTTGCCCACCAAGAGAAACCGAAGACCCTTTTGGTACTAGCTGTCAAACAACAAATGGTGGAACAAAAACACTAGGAAATGTAACAGGAGGTTTTGCCGAAACTAATGAATGTGGTGGGTAATGTTTTATCCTTAAATGAAGTGAATTTTGTATATTTCTAAAAATTAAATTTTAAACATTATGAAAACAAAGAATTTAAAGCCACTTAATTTAAACAAAAAAACTGTCTCAGTTATTAAACTTTATAGAATTAAAGGAGGAACAAATGGTGGAACAAGAACATTGGAAGGTTTTGCTGAAACTAATGAATGTGACGGGTAATGTTTTATCCTTAAATGGGAACATCTCACAAACTGTATAAGTTTTAAAAACTCAGGATTAAATTAGTTATAATTTAATCCTGTTTTAGTATACTGAGTCTTCGGTAGTATATACCTTTTCCTTTTTTAAATTGTAAAGTATCGGCTAGTATTTATGATTGATCTAAATATTATCAAGTTTTATTAGTATTGAACTCATCTTGACTCTGTAATACGAATACACTAATTCATTTAATAGTTTTACTCTTACCATATCTCTTTCTTCATAACTCTTTCATACAGTTTCTAAACTGACTATAACTTTGTTTTATGATTGGACATCAACTGCAAAACTTAGAATACAGAAAAAGAAGAGAATGTATTTATAATCAGAATTTAGTAACAGCGTAGCCTGTCAAACAATCCTAAAGTAGAATTTTAGTTTAAGAGTTGAAAGGTTTATAAGTTTATCTAATATGTAAAAAATTCACATACCAAAATACCAAGAGCGCAGCGATACTAAAGGCGAAGCCGTTTCCAAGAGCGACAGCGATACCAACATTCCAAAAGCAAAGCGAGTCCAAAAATCACTCAAAATCCAATACATTTTCCGCTTGTATCAAATGCCTTAACGCTTCAATTTTTTTATACATTTTATTGAAAAAGATACGTTGTTCTTTTTTTCCTGCAGTAGATAGTAGTTTTGAATTCCGCATTTGTCGTTGTAAATGTTCATCAACTTGTGCCAATGTTTCTGTATCGCTTGTTTTGTAATACGACAAAATTGTATACGCAACGAATAACGTTTTTATAATCGGCGTTTTTACCATTACCGAGTTATTCATCAGCAACAATTCATTGTAATATAATTTGTATTGTACATCATTCGCGACTTTATTTTCAATCGTTTCCAAGAGTTCTTTTAAATCATCACACAAATTCAACGCCACTTTTTCCGTGAGTAATGTAGCTTTGTAATAATAATGAATTTGCTTCAACGTACTGTTAATTGTAGTTACATCCCAAATTTCGGTTACATTCAAATTTGAATATAATTCTCCCAAACGAGAAGCTTCTGAAACCAACGAAACCGAAGGTGCAAAGTTTTCAAAAGTAAGTACTTTTTGTTCTTCGCTTAATAATTGCAACCAAACAAACATTTTGAATCGTGATAACACATTGTCGGAAGCTGTATAAAATATTGGTAAATCTTTTGCGGAATAAATGATTTCAGAATCTTCCATCGCTAGCAATTTTTGAATATTTTCATACGAAGCCAAAAAATACGTTTCTAAGTCTTTTTGCGATTTAATCATTTGAGTTTTCTCTACAGCAATGACATTTTGCAAACCAATTTCATACAACTGATCGATAGACATATTAAAATGACGAGAAAGTTTTACCGCTTCTTCCAACGACAATTTGCTTTTCATGCTTGTGCGTCTGTGCGCGGCATCGTAACTGATGTCGAGTATTTCCGCTACGGTATCTATTAAGGAAACATTCGCGGGTAACGCGTCTTTTAATTTTGATAGAAAGAATTCTTGCATATGATTTGCGATTTTCACAAAAATAAAGTTTCTCAATTGCTATTCCAACGATTTTACTTGTAATTATTGCAATAGATTTGAGCTATAATTCAAAAATGATTTATTATGAAAAAAATACTATTAGTAGTTATTGTCGCCATTTGTTTGACAAGTTGTGGCGTATTTGATAAAAACTTGAAGAATCCAAATCGCTTGCAAAAAAACAGTTTAAACAATATAAATGGTCTGTATGATATTGAAGAAATGGGATTTGATAGCCTTTCTGAATTATATCCTTCAAAACTTTTTTGGACTGGAAATAATTTTTTACGAGAAATAGACAGAAAGCTTTTAAAAGATACCTTGCAAATTGATAGTGCAAAAAACTATACATTTGAACTAAAGATTATTAATAAGAAAAAAATAAAGATTACGTATCTTGAAAATGATGTCATATTTAGAGAACGCTTCCTAAAAACGAAACTTAAAAAAGATGGCTATTTGTATCTAAAAAATAAGAATATCGGTTTCGTGTTAATTCCATACGTTTTTGGCGCCGTTGATGTGAAAAGAACGCGATTGACATTAGACAAAGATGAAAATTTAGTATTTGATGTTTATAATCATCGCTCAGGTGCCATTGGCGGTGTTGGCTTTTTATCATGGAAAACATGGAGATATAGACGTACGTATGAAAAAATACAATCAATATTATGAAAAAAATAAATCTCATCATTGTAATAGTACTTTCAATTGCATGTTTGTCAAGTTGTGGCGCATCATTTACAAATAAAATTTCAAAAAAAGACAGTATTGCACTTACTCAGAATACCATTCACAAAATTGACGGAACTTATCAACTTAACTTTTCTAAGAGAATAAATTCGCACTCAAAAACTGTATATACAGGCACAAGAAAAAACGAATCTACGGTTGCACATTTTATATTAGAACAGGAAATAGCTTTGCATACATTTACTCCGTATGTAGTTGATATAAGTATAGTATCAGACACTAAAATCCAATTTATCTTTAGAGAAGAAGAGCACAAAAATAATGTGTTTGCAACTATTACAATGAATATGGAATTGAGAAATGATGGCTTTATTCATTTAATCGAATTGGAAGAAAAAAAACGAAAAGGAGTTCCGTTTATTTTCGAAAGTGTTTATCATAAAAAACTCCGAATTGGTGTCTCTCATAAAGGTGATTTAATGATTAATCATTTTATAAAAAGTATTGGTTCTGTCTTCTTTTTCGCCGCAGGTAGCGCTTCTGACGAATGTCTACATTATAAAAAAATAAATACTCCATTATGAAAGTAAATATTTAGGATATAGCCAACGTATAATCCTCTTGAAAACTAAAGTAATACACTTTATCGTTTTGTAGAATGTTACAATACGAACAGTTGGAATCATGAATGAATTCGTAGGGTTGTTGCAAATCAAATCGTGGATCATTTACTTTAAAAATTCCGTCCACATCTACATTTCCATACGGAGAAATTCTACGGATTCTAAAACAATAGGTAATTGCCGGAAGTTGCTCAATTTCAAACCATACGCCAGCACCAATTCCTGAAAGCCATTGCGCGTTTTCTGAAATAGTAGGAAGTGATTTTGGTACTAAATTCCCTGTTGTATTTGGTTCATGAGTTTTTAATCGATCTAAAAAACAACGTATTATTTCTTTTCGAGAAGTAGAATTGAACACTTGGATATTTTCGCCAATAACTTCATATATATGTTTCGTTGTATTTGCCAACACGACGTTTCCGACAGTACTTGGCGTAAACCATGTTGATTTTTTTAATCGCTTTTTCACTTTCGGATTGGTCACGGATTCAATTAAAGTATCTGTAACAAATCGCGCACAATTGGAAGCATTTTTCAAGAAAGCCGCGTACGTTGTGGAACCGTGTCGCAGGCAATAATCAATATAATTTCTAGCTATTTCATAATCAACTTGATCGCATACAGAAGCCACCATTTTTCCTTCGCCATGTGTTAATTTTGGATTGTTTCCAAAGAAGTGTAATAATTCGTCTAGATTGACAATTTCGTTATTACGAATGATTGCTTTTAGCGGAAAATCGAGTTCACGATCGCGCACTTTTGATCGTACGCGTCCGTAAGACAGTTTTGTAACATAACGTCCATAATCGTGATACGCAATAGTTCCTGTCGATTTTTCAATGAGCACCAAAGCCGCATGACCAGCACGAATGTAGTGTTTTTTACCAATTCCTACGAACCTCATAAAAGGCGAATACCATTCTTCGGCAGTTCGTACAATAGTGTCAGGATATGCCAGCGCAAGTATAATACCCGAATTATTCATATACTGCTTCTATTGGATTAAAAGAATTAATAGTATGCGATTTTTTGACAAGATCGTAATAATTCATCGTAACATTTTTTGCTATTTTTTCCACTTGCGTGATACTGATTGTTTGCACAAAACCTCTATTCATAATCACATCAACATTTGGATCGTTGATTCCTGCCGTTTTGTGAAAGTTGAGTATTGAAGTTGCATTCAGTGTTTCTTCTTGCTGAAAAGCAGTAAACCAATTGCGTCGCATTTCTTTCATTTTTTCAGTATATAATGTAGAAGACGACCAAATACGAGGTTTTAACGGAAGTTTTTGGAAGTGTTTTTGAGTTCCATCCCAAATTAATTCAAAAAGTTGAACTGTTGTATTCCAATCAACAATAACAATCGTAAACGGTTCTATGAGATCTAAATTATAATTAGTAACAGTTTTTGTAATATCTGTGGAAGCTAAAAAATCTTTGACAACAATACCGCGACTGTGACGATACTTTGGCAAATGCGCCTGCATTTCAAAACCACCATTTAACAGGCAAACAACACGTTTTTTATCACTTGTTCCAATCCAAGTTCCGCCTTCAACGGCATCTTTTGGAAATATCATTTTTGTATCTAAAGTATTGTAAAAATTAGGTTTGTATGTTTCTCGCATTGGCGATTCATCTCGGTTTGATGTTATTACAAACTCCTCATTTCCTTTATATATAAAACTAACTGTACACATAGAAGCTTTTGTCTAACTTTAGGGAAGCAACTTACAAAATTTTCCCTAGATATTGAGCAAATTACGAAATGTATGTTTTTTAGAAAAACAGCTTCAAAATCAACATACTACTTTAAAAGTGATAAAAAAGTGAACCGCAAGTTAAGGTGCTTTTTTTTTGTATCTTTGCACCTCGAAATTCTAATCAAATTTAATTAAAAATATAACCTATGGGAAAAGGATTTTTTCAAGTTCCAACTGCAATTAACGAAACTGTAAAATCGTACGCACCAGGAACTCCAGAAAGAGCTGCTGTTATTGCTCAATACGAAACGTATTTTAATGGAAATGTAGATGTACCAATGTATATTGGTAGTGAGGAAGTAAGAACTGGAAACACCAATACAATGTCTCCGCCACACGATCATAAACATATTGTTGGAACGTATCATTTAGCAGAAAAGAAGCATGTAACACACGCTATTGAAAACGCTTTGGAAGCTAGAAAAAAATGGTCGCAAATAGCATGGGAAGAACGTGCTGCTATCTTTTTGAAAGCTGCTGAATTGATTGCTGGTCCTTATAGAGCAAAAATAAACGCTGCGACCATGATTGCGCAATCTAAGAATGTACACCAAGCAGAGATTGATGCTTCTTGTGAGTTGATTGACTTTTTACGTTTTAACGTAGAGTTTATGTCTCAAATTTATGCTGAACAACCAGATTCTGGAGAAGGCGTTTGGAATCGTGTTGAATATAGACCATTAGAAGGATTTGTATACGCAATTACGCCTTTTAACTTTACAGCGATTGCAGCAAATTTACCTGCAAGTGCTGCCATGATGGGAAATGCAGTAGTTTGGAAACCTAGTGATAGTCAAATTTTCTCTGCGAAAGTATTGGTAGATATTTTTAAAGAAGCTGGTGTACCAGATGGCGTTATAAACGTTGTTTACGGTGATCCTGTTATGATTACAGATACTGTTTTGGAAAGTCCTGATTTTGCTGGAGTTCACTTTACAGGTTCTACCTACGTATTTAAAGAGCTTTGGAAGAAGATTGGAAACAAAATTCACACATATAAAACATATCCAAAAATTGTTGGAGAAACTGGTGGAAAAGATTTCATCATTGCGCATCCAAGTGCAGATCCTAAACAAGTTGCTACCGGAATTACACGTGGTGCATTTGAGTTTCAAGGACAAAAATGTAGTGCTGCTTCAAGAGCATATTTACCAAAATCAATGGCTGATGAAGTATTAAACTATGTAAAAGAAGATGTTGCTTCTTTTAAAATGGGTTCGCCTGCCGATTTAGGAAACTATATTACAGCGGTAATTCATGAAGGTTCGTTTGATAAATTGGCAAAATATATAGACCAAGCAAAAGCTGATGCAGACGCAGAAGTTATTATTGGTGGAAATTATGACAAGTCAAAAGGATACTTTATTGAGCCAACTGTAATTGTTGCAAAAGATCCAAAGTATACAACAATGGAAACGGAATTATTTGGACCTGTTATGACTGTTTATGTGTATGACGATGCTGATTGGTCGGAAACGCTACAATTAGTTGACCAAACTTCAGAATACGCGTTAACAGGAGCTGTTTTCTCTAGAGATCGGTATGCGGTTGAAGAAGCTACAAAGGCTTTGGTAAACTGCGCAGGGAACTTTTATGTGAATGACAAACCAACTGGAGCTGTTGTTGGACAACAACCATTTGGTGGCGCAAGAGCATCAGGAACAAATGACAAAGCAGGTTCTCCACAGAACTTGTTACGTTGGGTTTCTCCACGATTAATTAAAGAAACATTTGTAACACCAATAGATTACAGATATCCGTTTTTAGGATAAAACCTAAAATAATTTATAAATTCAAAAAGCCAGTGTACATAAAATACACTGGCTTTTTTTCTTCTTTATTTATTGGTACTATTGATGATTAATTAACATCCGTGTCCTTGAAAAGTACAGCAAATAATCATTCCGTCATCATCTTCGTAGTATACATCGCTACATCGCTGAGATGGCGCTCCACCTTTTACAGTTCCTGCTTTTAAGTTTGAAATTATTTTTTTGTTTAGGCTAATTTTCTTGAAATTTCTTTTTTTCATGACGTTTAATTTTAAGTTATAAACTAAAAGTACATATTCAAAAGCGATTTCTAGTACGGTTTCACCGTAAAAAACTAATTGTCAATTAAATACATCATCTGCAGAAAAAAATATCTTTTACATAATTCTCAGTTCCATCTTAAAATAAAAAGGGAGTCCCGTATTTTTCAAGTTTTTGTCAGTGAAGAAAATAAATGGTATTTTGTTCTATTATTCTTTTTCTAAAAAATATCTTATGAAGATAAAACTACTTTTTTTAATTTTCCCTTTATTTATAATTGCACAATCAAATGATACGTATGTTGATCTTAAAACTGTTCCGTCTGAAACAGGAATTGTAGTTACTAAAATGGCTCCTTTTTCTGTGTTGAATGCAGATTATGAGTATTACGGAATGTATAATTTGCTTCAATCGGTCAATGAATTGAATGCTGCTGGACTTGATTTTGACAGTCAAACACTAGAAAAATCAATGCGAACTACTTCTTATAATGAAACTATAAAAATTGGAGGAATTCATACTACTTTTGAAACTATACATCCTGAAGCTATTTCGAGAAATGATGTCATTGTTTCTGGTGATGGTTATAAAGTTAGATTGAATGTTTCTAATATCTTTCAGAAGAAAACCAAAACAATTATTGCATCATTAACTACGCATAAAAGAGGTTTGGCAACTAGTTTTTATGTGGATAGTAATTTATTCAAAAATACAACTACAAATTCTATTTCAGAACTAAGAATAGATTTTGGAGATGGACAGGATTTTAGAACTATTCCTTTCAATACTCCAATTCAAATTTCTTATGTAAATGCTGGAAAAAAGACACTTACATTTAATGTACGTTTTGCTAATGGTGAAGAAACTGAATCTACTTCAACCTTATTTGTAAGTGGTTCAAACTCGCCAGAAAATATGCATACTGTAACCGCAACTATTGATCCTGCATTGTCTATTTATTCAGGTGTAGACAGTTTCCCAGGAATGGGAGAATATGAAATATTTTTAGGCGCAGATAATTCATTAGATAAACCTATCATTGTAATTGATGGCTTTGATCCTGATGATACAAGAGATATCAACGCAATTTATGATTTACTAACGTATACAGACGCTGGTGGAGCGACTCAAAATTTAGGAGACAGAATTAGAGCTGATGAAGATTTTGATATTGTTATTTTAAATCTGCCACAGTATTTAAAATTAACAGATAATACATTACAACTGTTAAGTACTATTACTGACACAAATGGAGATTTGGTTATTGATGAAACTGATTATCCTGTTGGAAGCACTTTAGTTGATGGAGGCGCAGATTTTATTGAACGAAATGCAATGACATTGGTTCAACTAATTACTACTATTAACAGCCAGAAAGTCGGAAATGAAGAAAATGTAATTATTGGTCCTAGCATGGGCGGATTAATTTCTAGATACGCCTTAAAGTATATGGAAGATAACTCGCTTTCGCACGATACACGTTTATGGATTTCATTTGATGCGCCACATTTAGGTGCAAATGTTCCTATTGGATTTCAACACTTATTCAACTATTTAGCATACGGATTAGATACTTGGGTTGGTAATTTTAGTGTAGTTTCTTTACGACCCGTTGTTGACGGAATGTTAAAATCGCCAGCAGCAAGACAAATGCTTACTGATCATATGGAATCACATTTACAAAGTGGACAAATTGCAGAATTTGATGATAGTGTTGTTTTACCGCAACCGCATCCTTATTTTGACCTTTTCTTTAATCGATTAAATGGCACAGGAACATCTGGTTATCCTGAAAATTTAAGAAAAGTAACCATGATTAACGGGAGTGGTTTTGGAAATCCTTATTTAGACAAAATGAATAATCCTATTTTGCCTGGAAGACAAGTGTTAGATGCACTTATAGAAGATGTAGCATTTCTTACGGATGTTCATTTAAAAGTATGGTATGGACCAACTAGCGGAACTACCGCAGAAGTTAGTGATATTTGGGTAGATGCACCCGTTTTATGTTTTTGCGATATTTATGCCGATGCAGATTCTAGAGCGGAAAGTTTTTCAAATGGAATTGATGCAGCAATGGGCGGACTTTTTGATTTAGGCGCTTTATCAACTACATTCACAGGCGGAGATCCTACGATTGATGCTTTCTTCATGAATTTACAAACTGATTATTTTAATTTTATTCCCACCATAAGTTCAATGGCATTAAAAAATCAAAACAATTGGTATGCAATACCTACTCCAACTACTGCAGAAAACGTAAATGAAACACCTTTTGACGCTTGGCACATGCCTGTGAATAATGAAAATCACATTTCACTTTCTCCTGAAAATGTTAATTTTGCATGGAATGAAATTGTGAATAATTCTTTAGGAATAAACGACAATATACAAGATGATTTTATAATTGTTCTCAATCCAGTTAAAGAACAATTAATACTAAATATCCCTATTGATTTAACGCAATTAGCTGTTTCAATTTATGATATTTCCGGAAGATTGATTTTAGAGAAAAATATAGTTAACACATCAAACAACATAACAATTCCAATGAAATTAAACGCTGGAATGTATATACTTCAATTAGGATATAATGATAAAATACAGGTAGAAAAGGTTATAGTTCATTAAATTTTAAGACATAGTAGTATTAAAAAAGCAGCTCAATTGAGCTGCTTTTTTAATAATTTAAGAAGTATAACTAATTATTAATTAGCTTCATAATCTTTATCAGTTCCAACATGTGCTCCTGTAGCATTGATTACTGTATTATCAGAAGCAACAATCATAGCAACGATTGACATTTTGCTTCTATCATTTACCAAAGCTGGTATAGCAATATCAAATAATTTATCATTCTTTGAGTTTGCAGCTGTATTAGCAATAGCATCACCTAATACATTCGTCATTGAATGTCTTAATGTATGATTGTGCTCAAATTGTGGAATTGGATCTACTCCTCCATAATAACTTGTATAATTACCTTGTGAAGCTACAATTCCGTCTTCAAGAACCAATACTACCAATTTTGCTCCTGATGTACTTTGTGCAAATGCAGTACTAACATATACTTGCAATTGATTTCCAACTACCATAGAGTTTATTGATAATCCTGAAGTAGTTGTTCCAGTAGCTAAGTTTGTAGCTTGTGCAACATTACTTGGCTCAGGATATGTCCATTCAGCATCTCTGTTAATTACTGCTGTTGGGTAACTTCCACCTGGATTAAATTGAGATACTAATGTAGAGCTAAATGAATTTTCCATATTATCTCCACTGTGCGCTGCAATAGCAAATACTCTATCTGATTGTGCTTCAACTTGCTCAATAGCATATGAAACTCTTGGGCACCATCCGCACCATGTTCCTGTGAAATCTTCAATTACCGCATTTCTAGCGAAAGTTCCTGGCGCAGTTTCAGCAGTTACAGGCAATGTAAATATAGTTGAAGTAAGTGCATCTTTAGTAGCTGTTGCTTCTAAATCTCCCATAGCTGTTGCCATAAATCTATTTCCAACAATAGCAGTTCCATTTACTGAAATATCAGCAGAATCTGTAATTGTATAATCGTTTCCTGAAGCATCTGTTCCGATAACAATAAAAGCAGCAGTATCTCCTACTTTAATACTTGTATCTGCACTTTCTACACGTAAAGCAGTAAGTACTGGAGGTAACACATTTAAATTAATATTAGCACTTGTTAATCCTTCGTAAGAAGCTTTGATAGTAAATGAACCAGTTGCAGTTGGTGTATAAGATACGCCTTGAATAGAACTGTTGTTTACTAATATAGTTGAAGTCGATGTTACGTTGCTTCCATCATTAGCTGTTACTGTAAATGTAACGGAACCACCTAACTCTATTGAACTGTCACTTGAAGTTACTGTTATAGATGTAATTCCTGAGCCGCCCGGCGTTGGTGTTGTAGGTGTTCCGCCTCCGTCTGAATCACTACTACAAGAGTAGGTAAATATAGCGACTACAGCGACTAAGCATTTTAAGATGTTTCTTGTTTTCATAAAGACTTTTTTTTAAAGTTTTGATTTGGTTTATTTTGCGTACTAAATTATAGTAAATTTTTGTTAAAAAAAAGAAAAATACAATAAACAGTAAATCAACTAAATAGCCTATTAATTATATAGAGAATGTGGAGAAAATTGTGAAATCGATTTATTTTATTATTATTGCTTTTTTAAAATATCCTTTTATATATTTACGAAATTCTCACTATTAAACTAAAAAATATGAAATCAATTATAAGTATTGCTGTTGTATTCTTACTATTTACACTACATGCAAATGCGCAAAAAGAAATTCCTAATATTTCTGTAAAAACCTTAGACGGAACTTCATTAAACATGGATGAAATCACGAAAGTAAAAGGCGTAAAAATTATTAGTTTTTGGGCAACTTGGTGTGTTCCTTGTATTAATGAGTTAGATGCAATTAGTGAAGTGTATGACGATTGGAAAGATGAAACTAATGTAGAATTAATTGCTATTGCAACTGACGACGCAAGAACTAAAAAAAGAATTAAGCCATTAATTAATGGTAAAGGTTGGGAATACAAAATTCTTTTAGATGAAAATCAAGATTTACAACGGGCGTTAAATATCACAACAATGCCACACGTAATTGTAATTAAAGATGGAGAAATTGTATATCGCCACACAGGATACTTTCCTGGTGCAGAAGATCAACTTTACGAAGTAGTTAAGAAAAACACGAAGTAAACCTAACCAAAAATTAAACTAAACTAACTAACATATTTGCATGAAAAAATTACTATACCTTTCTGTTGCATTGGCTTTTTCTGTAGGATTTGCGCAAGAACAAGATGATGAAGACAAAAAAGATTGGGGAACACTCACTGGTGGATTTGAATCTAATATGCAATGGTATAATGATGATACGAAACTAGGAAAATTTGCCGAAGACGAACATTTTAGATCAAACAACTATCTAAAATTAGACTATAATTACGGAAAATGGTTTGTTGGTATTCAAGTAGAATCGTATGCGCCAATGCCATTACTTAACTATTCTCCAAAACTTGACGATACAAATGTTGCATTATACTATGCAAAATATAAAACCGAAAAACTGGAAGTAACTGCCGGTTATTTTTATGAGCAATTTGGAAGTGGACTTATTTTAAGAGCATGGGAAAATCGTCCGTTAGGAATTAATAACGCATTTAGAGGAGGAAGAATTAAATATGATCCTTCAAACTCTTTATCATTTACCGGAATGTATGGAAGACAACGCGAAGGTTTCAAATTGTCAGAAGGTGAAGTTTTCGGATTCAACTCAGAAATTGACCTAACAACTGCATTCAACTTAGAAACTTCTTCGCTTTCTGCAGGTGTAAGTTATGTGGGAAGAAAACAAGACATTCCAGAAGAATTCCAAAATACTGGTTTTGACGAACTAACAAACGCTTTTTCTGCACGATTAGATTATTCTGGAAACTCTTTTTATTCTGGAATTGAATTCATCACGAAAGGAAAAGATGCTATTGTAAATTCACAACGATACATTGAAAACTTTGTAGAAAAAGGAAATGCACTTTTAGTAAACTTCGGATATTCTGAAAAAGGACTTGGAATTGACGCTACTTTTAGAAGATTAGAAAACATGAATTTCTTTTCGGATAGAGATGCCACAGGAAACGTATTCAACGAAAACATTGTAAACTATTTACCTGCATTAACAAAACAGCACGATTACGCGTTGACAAACATTTATGTATACCAAGCGCAACCTGCAATTTCTGTCCCTGATCCATCTTTACTTAAATTTGGTGAGATTGGCGGACAAATAGATATATTCTATAACTTTGAAAAAGGATCTACATTAGGTGGGAAATATGGAACTAAAGTTGCTATGAATGCTTCCTATTGGGCAGGATTAAGAGGCGATTTTAATTTTACAGACAGAGACGCTGAAATAGAATATTTTGGTTTCGGACAGAAGTATTTTTCAGAAGTTAGTTTAGAAGTTCGTAAAAAATGGAATTCTAAATGGCGTAGTATCTTTTACTATGTAAACCAATATTACAACCAACGGTATATTATTGACGAACGTGGCGTTGTAAACTCAAATATTGCTGTTGCAGAAGCAACGTATAGAATAAGCTCAAAACAATCAATTCGTTTAGAAGCACAACATTTATGGACGCCAGATGATGACAAAAACTGGGCAGGTGGAACGCTAGAGTTCAACGTAACGCCAAGATTATCATTTTACGTGACTGATATTTACAACTACGGAAATGACATAGAAGATGAACAAATTCACTATTACAATGTTGGCGGAAGTTTCAGTAAAGGTGCATCAAGAATTGCCTTAAACTACGGACGTCAACGTGGCGGATTAGTATGTGTTGGAGGTGTTTGTCGTTTTGTACCACAAAGTACAGGATTGACCGTTAATATATCAACAGCATTTTAGAAAACTTACAACCAAACCAACTAACCACAAAAAATCCCTTATGTATTTTGCATAAGGGATTTTATTTTTTTATCATTCAGAAAAAGGAAAATTCATAATTCTAAACTATCAAGGTTTATACTTCAAAGGAACATGTACTACTTTCTTTGTTTCAAAAAACGCTTCTTCAAAATAATCTGAAATTGAATACAAGGTTGCTTTCGGGAAATCTTTCAATTCCTCAGACAAATCGCCACCTTTTAAATATAAGATTCCGTTTTTCAATTCATGATGTTGCTTTTTGGCAACTTTCTTGCGAACCCATTTTACAAAATCGGGCATATTAGTAACAGCTCTGCTCACAATAAAATCGAACAAACCTTTCACATTTTCGGCGCGCATATGATGTCCAGAAACATTCGTTAACTTCAAACTTTCCGCAACAGCTTCTACTACTTTTATTTTTTTTCCAATTGCATCAACCAACACAAATTGAACTTCTGGAAACAGTATAGCCAAAGGAATTCCAGGAAAACCGCCGCCTGTACCAACATCTAGTATTCGCGAACCTGACACAAACGGTTGTACCTTTGCAATTGCCAACGCGTGCAATACGTGTCGAATGTACAATTCGTCAATGTCTTTTCTCGAAATCACATTAATCTGTGCATTCCATTCTTTATATAACGCTTCTAGTTGTTCAAATTGAGCAACTTGAATCTCCGTTAACTCTTTAAAATATTTTTGTATAATTTCCATATCTTCGACAAAACTAATCTTTATTTGTGATTATGTGAATTTATTATTTTCAAATCACGATATTTGCAATATAAAGTAACAAAGTATCGTTACTCATAAAAGAAAAATAGTTCCTCCATGACGCAACAAAATGACGATCAAGAAATCGTAGAATCATTAAAGAATTGGAAATCAATCATAGCAAAGTATAAGAAAAAAAGTACTAAAAAAGCGATCGGTCAAATGGCTTCCTCGTTTTTACCTTTTATAGCCGTCTGGGCATTAATGTATTTCACACTTGATTTTTCACTAATACTAACATTCTTACTAGGAATTGTAAATGCATTTTTCTTAGTTCGAATCTTTATCATTCAACATGATTGTGGACATAATTCCTTTATCAAATCACAAAAAGCAAGTAACTTTATAGGATATTTTTGTAGTGTATTTAGTTTTTTACCTTTTAAATATTGGGCAGAAACACACACATTTCACCACGGACATAACGGACAATTAGAAAAAAATGTACGCCAAGTTGGTGATTTACCAACATTAACCGTTGAAGAATTTAGAGCAAAAAATTGGTGGGGAAAATTCAAATACAAAGTATTCAGAAGTCCAATTGTAATTTTTGTAATTGCACCAGCATATTATTTAATTATCACAACAAAATATCCTTTCTTAAAATTTAATAACTGGAAAAGAACCACGTATTTACTCATTAAAGATAACATTGTAATGATTGTTCCTTATTTAGTATTGGGATATTTAATAGGTTGGGCAGACTTTTTTGCGGTTCAATTTATCATTTTATTTTTCTTCGGAATCATTGCATTTTGGTTTTTCTACGTTCAGCATCAACATGAATTCTCATACAAGAAATGGAAAGAAGAATGGAATTTTGTATTATCTGCTATCAAAGGAAGTAGTTACATAAAACTTCCAAGAATCATGGAATGGTTTACAGGACATATTGGAATTCACCACATTCACCACTTAAACAGTAGAATTCCTAATTACAACTTAAAAAAGTGTTTTACGGAGAATAAAATCTTATCAAAATACGTAACTACGCTTTCCTTTAAAGATGGATTAAAAATGATGTTTCACAAATTATGGGATGAAGAACAACAACGTATGATTACGTTTAGAGAATACTACAGACTAGAAAAAGTTCGCGTAGCAAGCTAACTTCAAACAACATACAATTATGAAAAAGTCTACTTTAGTAGGCTTTTTTTTGTTTATTACCACAATTAAAAGTGAATCTTTGAGATTTCTTCAAAAAGAAAAAATCATAACACAAAACCCAATAATTAGTATTAACATTGTTTCGTCTTAAATTATAAAATAACTAATTTCGCAAGATTCAGTTTCAAACAATATAATCAATACAACAATGTCAATATTATCTGAAAGAGTTTTAAACATGTCCACTTCTGCTACGCTAGCAATGGCAGCAAAAGCAAGAGAATTGAGAAATGAAGGGAAAAATATCATTGGATTAAGTTTGGGCGAACCAGACTTCAATACACCTGATTTCATTAAAGAAGCAGCCATTCAGGCAATTAATGATAACTACAATAGTTATACGCCAGTTGATGGATATGCAGAACTCAAAGAAGCGATTATTCACAAATTTCAGCGAGACAATCAATTAACATATGAACCTTCTCAAATTGTAGTTTCTACGGGAGCAAAACAATCGTTGGCAAATATTGCGATGGTTTTATTAAATGATGGCGATGAAGTAATTCTTCCAGCACCTTATTGGGTAAGTTATAGCGATATTGTAAAATTGGCAGAAGGCGTTCCTGTGGAAGTCGCAACGTCTATTGAAACTGATTTTAAAATAACGCCTGCGCAATTAGAAGCTGCAATTACACCAAAAACAAAAATGATTTGGTTCAGCTCTCCATGTAATCCTAGTGGTTCTGTGTATAGCGAAGCAGAATTAAGAGCATTAGCAATAGTTCTAGAAAAACATCCAAATATTTATGTAGTTTCTGATGAAATTTACGAACATATCAACTTTACCAACGAGCATTTCAGTATTGCGAGAATTCCATCTATGTACAATCGTACGATTACGGTAAATGGAGTTTCCAAAGCATTTGCAATGACAGGTTGGCGAATTGGATATATTGGTGGACCAACAGAAATTGCAAGAGCTTGTAACAAGATTCAAGGACAAATTACAAGTGGTGCTAATTGTATTGCACAACGTGCTACAATTGCTGCTTTAAATGCTTCTAAAGACAAAATTCAATACATGATTGATGAGTTTTTAAAGCGTAGAGATATTGTATTAGAATTATTAGGCGAAATCGAAGGATTCAAGGTAAATGTTCCAGAAGGTGCTTTTTATGTATTTCCAGATATTTCGTATTTCTTTGGGAAAACATTACGTGGAAAAACGATCAACAATGCTACTGATTTTTCGTTGTATTTATTAGATGAAGCATTAGTTGCTACGGTAACTGGAGATGCTTTTGGAAGCCCAAACTGTATCCGAATTTCGTATGCAGCTTCCGAAGAACAACTACGAACTGCCATCAAACAAATCAAAGAAGTACTTTAAATAAAGTCTATTTTTAAAATATAGTATAAAAGCTGTTTTCGAAAGAATGCAGCTTTTTTTTTGTCTTGTCATTGCGAGAATTTTGCTAAAAATTCGTAGCAATCTGTTACTCATTCAATAGACAGTTTTGTTGCTTTCTCTAGATCGAAAAATTAAATAAAGAATAACTATATTCTAAAAAAATGTAGAATTCATAGTACTTCTCGATACAATTTTCTATCCATTTCGACTCCGCTCAATGTGACAGAAAATCACTCGAAGTGACGTTTTGAGTGAAATCAAAAATATAAAACGCAAAATATAAAAGTTAAAAGTTTTTTTCACAAACAAACAAACAAACAAACAAACAAATCAACAAAAGTGAAGTTATCCAAAAAAAATAAGCCAAAAAATGTTTGATAAGGACATCTTTTGGCTCGGTTGAGATTAACTAATTAACTAAATTATATTGAGTACTAAAAGTGAAATCGTTAGTATAGCACCACTTAACATGATGATGGAGTTTGGAAACTTCCGTTCGTAACGCCAGAAAAATTCTTTAATTCCGAAAAACAGAAAGGTATTAAAAGCATAAAAAATAACAATGCAATATGTCAAATCGATTCCGAAAAATGTTCGTGCTGGCGCAGATTGTACTGTAAAGTCTGAACTTATAAAAATCATTACAACAGTACTTGTCAATAGTACAACGGTAACTAACCAGCAAAATTCCAGAAAATTAAACTTCTTTAACATTTGTTTTAATGCTTTTGATAATTACTGTAAATATCACTAAAACATTTGAAGTGTAAAAGGGGATTTTTCCCCTTTCTCGCATATTTTATATAAAATACCAACTAATGTTTAAAATGATTGATGAAAAATTGAATTATATTTTCTTTATGTGAGATAGAAAACCTAAGCATAACCTTAGTTACGGTTCTGTTTTATGTTAAAGCAGTAAGGATATAGAAACAATTTTAAACTGTCATTTTAAATTTTAATTGGTATAAACAATCAAATAAGCGATTACGAATACAGAAACCTTTAAAATAGTTCCAATTGCAGATGTAAATCGGAGTTGATTCGTTTTTACTAATTGCTTTAAACTAAACAAAGAGTTTGATTTTAAATTGCGAAAGTTTTCCTTAATTTCTTCTTTATAACTAGAAGTTAACATTCCTCTGCTGAAGAAATCTGAATGATTTTGTGTAGATTCAATAGGAATTGAAATTGGCTGTAATTGATGTGTTGGTCTCATGATGTTTTTTTTGATTGATTATATAAGTAAGACGGCTCAACACAATTAATGTTACAGGATTTTTCAAAAAAAACACAAAAAATATTTCTCAAATTACTGAAAACTAGCGATTTCTCCAGAAGAATGGCGTAATCAGAATCAATACCGTAAATAATTCTAAACGTCCGAGAAGCATCAAAAATGCACACCACCATTTTCCAAAAGCTGGTATATTATTATAATTTTCAAGCGGATTCAAACTGCCCAAAGCTGGACCAACATTTCCTAAAGAAGATGCTGCGCCTCCAATTGCCGATTCAAAATCTAATCCAACAAATCCTAAAACTAGTGCGCCAATAATAAATAGCAACATGTAAAGAATAAAGAAACCTAAAATATTATATACAATCTGTTCAGAAACAGATTTGTTGTTATAACGCACAGGAATAATTGCGCGCGGATGCAACATTCGTTTAAATTCTAAAAAACCATTTTTAATCATCAATAAATGTCGTACAACTTTTACACCTCCAGAAGTAGAGCCTGCGGAACCTCCAAGAAACATTAAACCAAAAAAGAAAATCGTTAAAAATGTGGTCCAAGAAGTGAAATCTGCAGTGACAAATCCTGTGGTTGTAATGACTGCAACAACTTGAAACAACGAGTGTCTAAATCCACTTTCCGCTTCGCCCCAAACCATCGGATGATACGCAGAAGGTTCCACATTTACTTGTGTATGAATGATTGCCGTGACAATTATGGTAAACAACAACGTAAAAATTAGGTAAAAACGGAATTCTTCGTCTCTCAGCACTTTTTGAATTTTTCCTTTAAAGGCGAAATAACTCAACACAAAGTTTGTTCCTGCTAAAAACATAAAGAAAATAATAATATATTGAATGATTGGAGTATCATTCCAATGCGCAATACTTGCGTCTTTTGTAGAAAATCCTCCCGTAGATAATGTACACATTGCATGGTTAATAGCGTCAAAAAACGACATTCCTGCAATCTGTAACAGAATGGTTTCTGCAATTGTATATCCTACGTAAATAAGCCACAAACGTTTGGCTGTATCTGTAATTCTTGGGTGTAATTTGTCGGCACTTGGTCCAGGCGCTTCCGCAGCAAATAACTGCATTCCTCCTATTCCTAATAATGGTAAAATTGCAATTGCCAATACAATAATTCCCATTCCACCAATCCAATGTGTCATACTTCTCCAGAATAATATCCCTTCTGGCAAACCTTCTATTTTTTCAAGAATTGTTGCGCCTGTTGTGGTATAACCAGACATAGTTTCAAAGAAAGCATTTGTAAAACTTGGAATTGTTTTGGTAAATAAATACGGAAACATTCCCGAAAGGGACATAAAAATCCAACCAAAAGTTACGACAATGTATCCTTCTCGTTTTTTGATTTCTTTGACATGATCTCTTGTCGTTACCATTAAAAGTGAACCAGTAATAATTGTCACTAATGCTGCTAAAAAGAGCTGAAATGTGATGCCATCTTCATACAAATAACTTACCAATGTGGCTATAAGCATAAATCCGCCGTTGCAAACTAACAGCAGTCCCATTAAATGAAAAATGATTTTATAATTTACCTTCATGATCAATGATTAGAGAAACATGCGTTCTATTTTATTGATTGATCTTGGTAAGCTACAAACGACAACTCTATCACCTGATTTTATGTGAAAATCGCCCAAAGCAATCATTCCTTCTCCATCACGAATGACGCCGCCAATAATGGCTGATCGAGGAAAATCTAAGTCTATTATTTTTTTATCGCATACGCGAGAAGTTGGCTTTACGATAAATTCTAATAGTTCGGCATTCATATTGTTGAGCCGCGTCATATCGACAACGTCACCTTTACGAATGTGTCTAAATATATTGTTTGCAGCTAGTAATTTTTTATTAATCAATGTATCAATTCCGATAGATTGTGAGAGTTGAAAATAGTCCATATTTTCAACCAACGCAATGGTTTTTCGGATATTTTTCGACTTCGCAACCAAGCACGACATAATATTTGTTTCTGAATTTCCAGTAACGGCAATAAACGCGTCCATATCGTATACACCTTCTTCTTCAAGCAATTCTACATTTCGTCCGTCACCTTGAATTACTAATGCATTTGGCAAATCGTCTGCCAATTCAAAAGCTCTCACTTTATCTTTTTCAATTAATTTTACATTGAATTTATTCTGACAAAGATCGCGCGCAGTTTTAAAACCAATATTACTTCCGCCAAGAATCATGACATTCTTGATCTCTTCTTTTACCTTTCCGATTAATTTGTATAATTCGTCTACACCTTGTTTTGAAGTGATAAAATATACTTGATCGCCTTCTTTGAATATAGTATCTCCGCGAGGAATTAACGTATATTGTGTTCCAAATCGTTGAATGGCAATTGGCGCAAAGTGTAATTCTGGAAACACATTTGCAGTTTCTTTCACACTTTTTCCAATAAATGGTGCGGTACGCTGTAACGTAGTTCCAACCATTGTTAAAGCGCCATCTTCAAACTGGTAACTATCATTAAATGCTGATTGATTTAGTAATAATCTTATTTCGGCAGCAGCCAACTTTTCAGGAGAAATTAATTCATCGATTCCTAAATCTTTGAATCGTAATTCTTCTTGATTATCTATAAATTCAGTATTTGAAATTCGTGCAATAGTTCGTTTACAACCCAATTGCTTTGCCAATACGCAAATGGTAATGTTTGTAGTTTCGGAAGAAGTTACGGTAATTACCAAATCTGCGGTTGCAACTCTGGCGTCTTTTAAGATACTTACAGACGTCGCATCGCCTTTAATGACACGTATATCTAAGTGAGCATCTGCATATTCTAAGTTGTCTTTATTACAGTCAATTAACGTAATATCTTGAGATTCGTAAGAAAGGAGTTTTGCTAAATGATACCCAACCTCACCAGCTCCAGCAATAATAATTTTCATTTATGAATCGTATTGAAAAAGTATGCAAATATACGGCAAAAAAGCTATTTACACCATTACTTTTAGTGTTGAGTATCAGAATTGTATATCCTATGTAAATTATAGGCTTTGCAACGTTACATTCATCATAGGATTAATTATATTTGCCAAAATTTCCTATATGTCAAAGAATGTAACACCGTATAAAGAGTCGAATCTGGGCAAAAAAGAGCAAGTTACAGAGATGTTTGATACGATTTCTAAGAATTATGATGGACTGAATCGTGTGATTTCTTTTGGAATTGATATTAAATGGCGAAAAAGAGTAGTAAAATTAGTGGGCGCAACAAATCCGAAGACAATTTTAGATATTGCCACTGGAACTGCCGACTTAGCAATTAACTTAGCAGAAACAAGTGCTGAACGTATTGTAGGACTCGATATTTCGCCAGGAATGTTGGAAGTAGGAAAAGAAAAAATTGAAAAGAAAGCATTAAGCGATAAGATAGAAATGGTATTAGGCGATGGAGAAAAACTTCCGTTTGAAAATGATTCTTTTGATGCAATTACCGTTGCTTTTGGTGTTCGGAATTTTGAAAACTTAGAACAGGGATTGCAAGAAATTTTGAGAGTTTTAAAACCAACTGGAATTTTTGTTGTGTTAGAAACTTCAGTTCCTGTAAAAACGCCATTCAAACAATTTTATAAATTTTACACAAAAAACATCCTACCACTCATCGGAAAACTGTTTTCTAAAGATAATTCTGCGTATGGATATTTGTCAGAATCGGCAGCCGCTTTTCCATATGGTGAGAACTTCAACAATATTTTACGAAAAATTGGGTTTATAGATGTGAACGATAAACCACAAACGTTTGGTGTAGCAAGTATTTACACCGCAACAAAATAGAATTTATGAAGAAGATTTTGGTAATCATCTGTTGTGTTTTTACATTACAACCTGCTTATTCTCAGTTATTCAGCAAGAAGAAAGTATTAAATGATGCTAGTGGAGGAAATGGTCAAATAGACAATAACATCCTAACTTGGGGTTATTATTTAGGATTTAATAGTTACGATTTTAAGTTTACGTACAACACAAATGCAGAAGCTATTGTCCGAAAACCAGCCACAGGTTTTAATGTTGGATTGGTTGGAGACGTAAAGTTGAACAATTATGTAAACATACGTTTAGAGCCAGGAATTTTCTTTTCGACACGAAATTTAGAATATCCAGAAAGTTACGGATTGACAGATCCTGTGGATAGAGCGCGCGAAATAAAATCGAGTTATGTGCATGTTCCGTTACTTTTGAAATTTAGCACGAAACGAATAAATAATTTTAAGCCTTTTGTTGTTGGAGGATTTTCTACTTCGTTGAATTTATCTAGCAATCAAGACAATCCTGATGATAATAGTAACAATCAGTTTCGCATGAAGAAAGCGACGTATTATTACGAAGTAGGTTTCGGAGTCGATTTTTACTTATACTATTTTAAATTCACACCTTCTATTCGTGGCGTTTTTGCTTTGAATGATGAATTGGTTCGTGATGTAGATCCAAATAGTCCATGGACAGGAAATATTAAGGCAATGAAATCGCGTGGCGTTTTTATTAATTTTACGTTTCAGTAAGCTACAACTTTATTTTCACAGCTTTTAAGAAAATGTTAATCTTATTGAAACTTACTCACAATAAAATTATTAAAACCTTATAACATCGTTCACTATAGCCGTAGTACCAAATAAAATCTGAAGTGATAGTTTATTCATAGTCCTTTCTTATAAAATCATTTGCTTCGGCAGAAATTTTTACCAATTTAAGAGTTACAAATTCACTATTTTCAAAATTTTCTACAACATAAATATTTTTTACTGTTGAAAATAAATTTTCAAACTGCTTTTCTGATAAAGTACTGAGTTTCTCATGGGAGACAGTATTGTACTTCCCACTAAACAGATCATCTTTTTTTAAAAGTATCATTTTTTGTTTTCTCTTATTAGTGAGTTGAAAAAACACTTTTTGATTTTTTATAGTAAGCTTAAACGTAAATTGTTCTTGAATTTTAGACTCAGAGCGTATTGATCCATTTAATGTAGTATACTTATAACTATTTTTATAGGTATTATTAGAAGGTTTAAATAGCACATATAAGTTTTCGTTTCCATCATCTTTCTTGGGTTTTAAAAAAGTATAAAACTCATCCTTGCTTCGCATTTCGTAATAAAAAGGAGGAATATCTTTTACAGTAGTTACTTTTATATTTTCTGTGTCATCACATATTGCAGCATCTAACATATTTATAAAAACTTCACGGATTAGAATTTTTTCGCCTGTAATTTCTTCGTCATCTATCAAAAAAAGTTTTTTTCCCTGTATTATATTTCTAAATTCAAAAGTATGTAAGCTTAATTTATTCAAAAATTTAATATCAACAATTTGTTGTTCATTTTTTATTAGAAATTCCTTTTTATGATATTGTTTATATGTTTCTTTTTTCGCATCAATAGCATCAAAATTTTTATATTTTGAGTATCTAAAACCTAAAAACTCTTTCCCATTTTTGAAATAAGAATAACTTACTATGGTATCTTTTGTGTAACTATCTTCATTAGAAACCTTTTTTTCTTGAGATCCACTTGAAGAAAAGTAAAAATAGATTGAATCTGATTTTTTCAAATCGTCAATTGTTTGAGCAAAAAGCCCATAACTTGACAATAGAATAATTAGTATGATTTTTTTCATAATTTTTATCTTAGTCTTGACAATAAGAACTGCTTAGTAATTCTCCATCTCCATTATATTTACCATAAAGATAGTTTTTTATTGGATTAGATTCTATTTGTTGTTCAAATGCATTTGTATTATGTAAACCGAGTAAGCTGTAATAGTAATAAAATTCATTCCAATCCCATGGATGATTTGAGACAACAGGATTACTAGAAGATTGATAGTTTCTTGATTCAACTATCTGTCTATGATTTTCCGGGACAAGATTGTCTCTAACGTCACTTAGCATCTGTTGCATACTTGGCAACATATAATCAAACATAAATTCATGTCCATGTTGACCGTTGCTAAACTGTCCATTCCCATAATATTGATTTATAAGTTGCCCTAACGTTTCATTGTTTATATCTTGGAAGGTTGTACCTTGATTACTGTCAAGTTTTTTCAGTTTTATGTAAGCGTGTATGCATTCATGTAATATAGTTTTAGCTAGAGAAATTCTTGGGTCCCCATTTATATGCGATCTTTTAATCTTAATAGTCATAAGGGCATTTACCAAATTACCATTTGAGTCAAGAGTTCCTGAAGCCTGACAATTAGCATTAATATGAGGGTTTGTAGCAGACACTACATCAACAATTTCAAATTTCACATTTAAATTTTCGCTGTCACCAAAAACATCAGTAAATAAATGTTTAAACTTCGGAGAATTTACTAGTTTATTATAAACACACATAAATTTTTCATTTTCTGGATCTGGAGGTGTAATAGAATCACAGTATCTCCTCACATCATTCAAATCAACATCGAAAGGAGATTTGTTAGAATAGTAAGCATTAAAACTATCATTATCCATAGCGCATAAAACATCATCGTCTAAAATTACACCTACATCACCATCATCACAAGGATCAAAACCGTTTCTTTTAAAGATTGTTGTTGATGTATTTGAATCTCTTTGAGCAATAACAGTGCCATTACAGTCTCTTATTACCAAAGGACTTCCTTGACAACAATCAACTCCTTGAGGAGCATGACCATTAGGACTACCTC
Source organism: Kordia antarctica (assembly GCF_009901525.1). Classification (NCBI taxonomy): domain Bacteria; kingdom Pseudomonadati; phylum Bacteroidota; class Flavobacteriia; order Flavobacteriales; family Flavobacteriaceae; genus Kordia; species Kordia antarctica. Next base: position 4,517,338 of record NZ_CP019288.1, on the reverse strand, counting down.
CACATCCGCAAGACTCATAAGCCCAAGTTAAACCGCAATCTCCATTTGGATCAGTAAATTGAGAACTCTGATTAGGGTCACCGTTTCCACTACTCAAAGGGTCATCTGTATTGTCGTCATTTGGTATTCCAGTACTACTGTCTGAACCTCCTGTATTAGAATCTACATTAGTGTTATCATCAGTAGGTTCTTGGCTGTCGTCAGGGCAAGGAGACAGTTGACCTTGATCGTTTGTTATAATACCGTTTTCAATTGTCATTGAGCCTATCAAAGCACCATCCGCATTAAAGGTCTCTATTGTTCCATTAAATTCTGAAAAATCTGTTGTTCCTGTTTCTTCATTTATTGGAAGTTCTCCAGCGAAAGTATATTTTAAAAAGTACTCATAACTATCCGTCTCCTTTTCCACTACAATAAGGTTTATAACAGTGTTTGAATGTTCTGAGGGTGCAATTACCTTAAAAGTATGTTTTGTATTATTTTCATTAATAACAACAATTTCTTTTGAAGTATCTACTGTTCCCAATTCATTATTTTTCGATAATGATAGAGAACTATTCAATTTAACTTCACCCTTTTTGCTAGTGACAGTAAATGTATTATTCGTTCTTGATTTGATGAAGTCAAGTGCAGAGGCAGAAACTTCACTTCCTCGCTTGTACTGAATTCTTAAGTCTGTTGATACGTGATTCTCTAATTCTTCTGCTTCATGAAATTCATCATTATCACATGAGAATAAAAAGAGTAAAATAAAATATATAAAAATGTGTTTTTTCATTTTTCGCTTGTTATTTTGATGATACCTAATCATAAGAGGATTTTCGGCAAAATCATTGATAAATTAACTAAATAGAGCAAAATTACACCTATAACAATTGCTAATAGAAATAGTCTTTTTTGAGCAAATAATGATTTACTTTACGCGAATAGTAAACATATAATTGACAGAAGCATAATTTGATTTCAAATGAGAGCGTGTAATACTAATTTCAATATGACGATTACATTGCTGAATAATAATTCAATGAATATTTTTAACACAGCAAATATAACCATTTAACAACCAGGTAAATACGGTTTTACATTACTTCAATTACGGGATTTCTAATAATAAAAAACTACATACAAATAAGAAATATTCTGACCTTACGGTAAACCGTAAAATCAAAATATTAACTAATTTTTGTTTGCTTGAATATCTTAATGAGACTGAAAATGTGGTAAACGATACTACAAAAACAAACTCCTTTTAAACTCATTCAACAATATTCCTGTGGCTGTTGCGACATTTAAACTTTCGGTTGCTTGAATTTCTCCAAATCGTGGAATGCTTATTTTTTGTGTGATTAATTTTGAAACTTCCTCAGAAACACCATTTGCTTCATTTCCCATGACTAAAATTCCGTCTTTCGGCAGTTTTGTTTTATAGACATTATCTCCATCCATAAACGCACCAAATACTGGAAGTTTTGCTTCGGCTAGATATTTTCCTAAATCTGTATATACAACATTTACACGTGTTAACGAACCCATTGTTGCCTGGATTACTTTTGGGTTGTAACAATCAACAGTAGCTTCAGAACATACGAGTTGTTTTACGCCAAACCAATCGCACAAACGAATGATGGTTCCTAAATTTCCAGGATCTCGGACATCATCAAGTGCAACTATGAAGCCTTCTGCGGAAGCGATTTTATCATCAGAAATTTTAAAAAGTGCAAGTGCTTTATTCGGTGTTTTTAAAAAACTTATTTTTTTAAGTTCAGCTTCAGAAATAACGGTTACTTTTGGATGTACAGCAAATAAATTTTCGTCCGTAGTAAATAATGAATCAAGCTCAAAATGAGAGTTTAAAAACTCGTCAATGACCTTTTTTCCTTCCGCAACGAATAAACCAATTGATTTTCGGTACTTTTTTTGATGTAGACTCGTTATTATTTTTATTTGTCTTTTGCTTACCATGCAAATAGTTTATTTTTGAATTTGAAAAATACCACTTATTGAAATCTTATTTAGCAAAAATATCATTATTTATTATAATTGTCGCATTCATTGGCTCGTGTAATTCTATTAAGCGCGTGAAAGAAAGTGAGCAATTACTGATTAACAACAACTTAATCGTTGACGGAGAGAAATCAAACGATCCTGATGCGTTGAGTCAAATGTACCAAAAACCAAACAGTCGTATTTTGGGGTATCCGTTGCGATTAAATATTTATAATGCCGCAGGGGTTGATCCTGATTCTGTGTTTACAGCTTGGCTTGATCGCGATCCGACGCGAAGAGAACGTTTGTACAGACGTTATTCTGAAAAGCAAGTGGAAGAAATGAGAAGCTATAAAGTTGGTTTTAATAATTGGTTGAAAAAAATTGGTGAAGCGCCTGTGATTATCGACGAAAAAAAGACCAAGAAAACAACCAATCGTTTAAAGGTATATTATCAAAATAAAGGATATTTTAATGCAAAAGCGCGCTACGAAGTTATTTCTTCCGAACAGAAAAAAAGAGCAAGTATCGATTATACGATAGTAAAAGGAAATCCATATTTTATTGATAGTTTGCAAGTAGTGATTAAATCGCCCGATTTGGATTCTATCTACAATTTACACAAAGACAAATCGCTTGTAAAGCAAGGAAAACAATACAATACGGCTGATTTTTACAATGAACGTGAACGCTTAACTGTTTTGTTTAGAAACTCCGGAATTTATAATTTTCAGTTAAATTCTATTAAACCTACGGTTGGAATTGATTCAATAACACCTGATTATAAACTTCCAACATTGATCAAAATTAACAACTTACAAGAGCGGAAACAGGATACAATTGTTGAAAAACCATACAAAGTGCATCGCATCAAAAAAGTAAATATTTATACAGATAATACCTTTGCCAATTCGCGATCAGAATATATTGATTCGGTTACTTATAATGAGTATACCATTTATTCGAATGAGAAGTTGCGTTTTCGTCCAAAGGCAATTACAGATGCGATTTTTGTTCATCCAGGTGATGTATATCGCGATAATGATCGGACATTGACATACAAACACATTAGTAATTTACGAACGTTTAAATACCCAAATATTCAGTATAAATACGATACCGATAGTCTTACCGATTTAGTGACGGATATATATTTGAGTCCGCTGAAAAAATTCTCGCTTGGTTTTGATATTGATGTTACACATTCTAACATTCAGGATTACGGATTTTCGTTTAGCACATCGTTGTTAAGCAGAAATGTATTTCGCGGCGCAGAAACGTTAGAAATTTCTGCGAGAGGAACATTAGGTGCTTCCAAAGATTTAGCCGATTCGGAAGATCAATTCTTCAATATTTCTGAAATTGGAGCTGATATTCGATTAAATTTTCCGCGTTTCTTCTTTCCGTTTAATACGGATAAAATCATTCCAAAATACATGTTGCCAACTACGGTTTTATCATTGGGAACAAGTGTGCAACAAAATATTGGATTGGACAGACAAACGTTTACAGGATTGATTCGTTACAATTGGACACCAAGTAAGAAGAATACATTTAATCTGGAATTATTCAATGTTCAATTCATTAGAAACTTAAACACAAGTAACTATTTTAACGTGTATACAAGTTCGTATGATCGCTTAAATGAGGTTGCTCAAAATTCTAATTATATTGCGGATGACGCTTCTTTGGATATCGCTTTGGGCGAAACAGATCAGTTTATAGAAGATGTTGTGAACAATGCTTTTTCGGTAACCGCAGATCAATTATCTACAGTTTTGAGTGTGGAACAACGTCAATTCCGATTGACACAAGATAACTTGATTGCTTCTTCGAAGATTAATTTTTTACACAACAACAAAGAAAATATTTCGGATAATACTTTTTTCCAATTCCGTACAGAACTAGAATTTGCAGGAAACTTTTTGTCTGCAATTGCTAATGTGACAAAATTAGATAAAAATGCGCGTGGAAAATATGAGCTTTTCGGCGTTCAGTATTCACAATATATAAAAACTGAGTTCGATTATATAAAACATTGGGAAATTTCGGCAAAGCAAGATGTATTGGCATTTCGTAGCTTTTTCGGGATTGCAATTCCGTATGGAAACTCAGATAATATTCCGTTTGCACGAAGTTACTTTGGTGGCGGATCGAATGACAACAGAGCTTGGAGCGCGTATCAATTAGGTCCAGGACGTTCGGCGAGTCTGTTAGATTTTAACGAAGCAAATTTAAAATTAGCATTTAACGTAGAATATCGTTTTGATTTGGTCGGAAGCTTCAAAGGTGCATTTTTTGCCGATGCCGGAAACATTTGGAATGTGTTTGATGATATTGGAGATAAAGATAGAGAGTTTAACGGATTTTCTTCTTTGCAAGATATTGCACTCGGAACTGGTTTTGGAATTCGGTACGACTTTAGCTTTTTTGTATTGCGATTTGATACAGGTTTCAAAACGTACGATCCTGCATATCCTATTGGCAATCGTTGGTTTAATGATTATAACTTTGGAAATGCTGTGTATAATATTGGGATTAATTATCCTTTTTAGGTTGGTTCTCTAAATTACAAAACCCTATTAAATGGACATAAAAAAAGCCTTATCCGAAAGTAACAAAAGTAAAGTCCTTTCAGGACAAGGAATGACTTTATTTATAACAACTCAACTTTCTGAATTAAAAAATCATGGAATAATTCAAGATTTTGAAAAGAAAGTCAATTTTAAACATAGAGCTTTTGATTATGAAGATCAGTTTTTAGCAAACTTTGTAATACATACTGTTGATGATAAAAGAATTATAGTTAGGTCATCAAATTCATTTAGAAGTGATAGAGCAAAAATTGGATTTTATGATCTTGATGGAATATTAAGATTATCAAATCTATCAGAAGATATCATTTCTACAATATATCTTGTTTCCGATGAAGAACTACAGAACTCAAATTTTATTAGTTTAAGAGAAAAGTTCATCAATAAAGAATTTTATTGTCCTGCAACTCACCTATTCACTTTATCAGAGTTTGTTGAATTCTTGCAAACATATTACGAGGAAAAATCATCTTTATTTGAAGATATTCAATCCGAACAAAAGTTTAAATCCATACGAGAAGCTGGAAGTTTTTATGGCATTCAAGGAAATAAATTAGAAAAAGAAATTTCTGAGTGGTTAAATAATAAAACGTATCTCAAAAGATATAAAGCAATCAAAGAGTATTCAACTTATGACATTATCATTGATACTATTTTAAAAAAGTATCAGTTAAACAAAAATGATATTATAAAAATTCACACAACAAATTCAATTCCGTTACTCAAGAATGGAGGTAATCCTAAAACGGATCTTTTTATACAAATAACAACTATAGATGGTGAAATTATTTCAGAAACAATTTCCATTAAGAATACTACAAAAAAAAGGGTAAGTTGTCATGATTATAAAGCAGATGACTTTATTAGAGTTCTTAACTGTGCAGGTACAAAATTAGAAACCTACTTAAAATTATTTCAAAATTATCCTACGTATTCGGAATTTGAAGACAATCTTCCAATAAATTACACAATTGAAGAATTTTCAAATCTAATGAAAGGTAAAGCAAAATTATTGACAGAATGGTGTCTTAAAGGCTCTCACGACATCGAAAACTTAATAGATTCATCAAAACAAATTTCAAACTTCGTACTAATAAATTCGAACGGAAAGATTCACTTTTTCGAGTATGATAAGTATATTGATTATATAATGAAAAACTCAACATTAAAATTTTCAACACCATTTTCTTGGACATATCCATCAAAACAAAGAGGAAAAAGAATTCAATTAAAAATGCCTATTTTATCTTCAATAAATAATTGATAACTTTTTATGATAATCGTAAAGTTTTAATTAAAAAAAATTATTTTTAACAAAACAATATTCATGAATAAAGAAAAATTCAAATTTATAGACTTATTTGCTGGCATTGGAGGAATTCGAATGGGTTTTGAAAGAAATGAATTTGAATGTGTATTTAGTTCTGAATGGGATACTTTTAGCCAAAAAACTTATTTGAAAAATTTTGCTGAAATGCCAAGTGGAGATATTACAAAAATTGATATAAAGTCTATTCCTAATCATGATGTATTAACTGCTGGATTTCCGTGTCAACCTTTTAGCACTATAGGTAAACGGGAAGGATTTCAACATCCAACACAAGGAACATTGTTTTTTGACATAGTACGAATTTTAAAGGAAAAAAAAACTAGTAGTTTCTTACTAGAAAATGTTGCTGGTTTAAAGAATCATGATAAAGGAAAAACATTTGATACCATTATTGATACTTTAAGAAATGAACTTGGATACTGGGTTGATTTCAAAATTTTAGATTCTGCCGATTTTAAAGTTCCTCAACATAGAAAAAGAATATATATTGTTGGATTTAAGAATGATTCTAATAGTTTAATTGATTTTAATTGGCCAAAGCAATCCGAAACCAAGGTTGGAATTGGTAAATTTATAGAAACACATGAACAAGGTTATAATATTTCTAAACATTTACAAAACTCATATATTTTCAAAAAAAATGATGGAAGACCGCAAATTGTAGATGAAAATTCAAATTTTCCAATTAAAACATTAGTTTCTAGTTATCATAAAATCCAACGATTAACAGGTACTTTTGTTAAAGATGGTGAAACGGGTTTGAGGCTATTATCAGAAAACGAATGTAAAGCTACTATGGGTTTCCCTAAAGACTTTATTTTTCCTGTATCTCGTACACAAATGTATAGACAAATGGGAAATTCTGTAGCAGTTCCTGTTATAGAAGCAATAGCTAACGAGATAAGACAAACTTTATCAACATTAGAAAGAGAAGTAGCATTGAAAATAGATAAGAACTTAGTCGCACACTAAATATTGAAAACCAAACTATAACGTTTGCGCCATCAGACAGTTACAAATCACACTAAAATTCTTCTTCAAAACCACCAACAACAAATCAATTTTTCAGCAAAAACACAAACATTTTAGCAGTTATCACAACATCAAAACGCAATAAATTATCAAATTCGTAAAAGTGATTGCTCATTCGCTTCTAAAATTAGCAACTACGTAAAAACTCTTTACATTTTTAGTACTTTTGTAAACCAAACAAAAAAACTAAAACGCAATGAGTCATACAATCAAAGCAGGAGTTGCTACTGGAAATGAAGTACAAGAAATTTTTAAATTAGCCAAAGAAAAAGGCTTTGCTTTACCAGCTGTAAATGTTGTTGGATCAAACACTATAAACGGTGTTTTAGAAACAGCCGCAGAATTAAATGCTCCCGTAATTATACAATTCTCTAATGGTGGCGGACATTTTAACGCTGGAAAAGGACTTTCCAACGAAGACCAAAAAGCAGCAATCGCAGGTTCTATTGCAGGCGCAAAACATGTACATGTAATGGCAGAAGCATATGGAGTTCCTGTTATTTTACACACCGATCATTGCGCAAAAAAATTATTACCTTGGATTGATGGTTTGTTAGACGCAAGCGAAAAACACTTCGCCGAAACTGGAAAACCATTATATAGTTCACATATGATCGATCTTTCGGAAGAACCAATTGAAGAAAATATCGAAATTTGTAAAAAATATTTAACGCGCATGAGCAAAATGGGCATGACGTTAGAAATAGAATTAGGAATAACTGGCGGTGAAGAAGATGGAGTTGACAACAGCGATGTGGACGATTCTAAATTATACACACAACCAGAAGAAGTTGCCTACGCATACGAAGAGTTGATGAAAGTAAGTCCACGATTTACAATTGCGGCTGCTTTTGGAAACGTTCACGGAGTTTATAAGCCAGGAAACGTGAAATTAACGCCGAAAATCTTAAAAAATTCGCAAGAACATATCTCTAAAAAATACAATGTTGAGCACAATCATATTGACTTTGTATTTCACGGCGGATCTGGTTCTACGCTAGAAGAAATCAGAGAAGCAATCGGTTACGGAGTAATTAAAATGAACATTGATACGGACTTGCAATTCGCATTCATGTCAGGAATTCGTGATTATATGTTAACCAATCAAAGATACTTAGCGGCACAAATTGGAAATCCTGACGGAGACGACATTCCTAACAAAAAAACATACGATCCAAGAAAATGGTTACGTGAAGGCGAATTGACGTTCAAAACACGTTTAAAACAAGCATTTGAAGATTTGAACAATGTGAATACGTTGTAAAATTTGGGCGTTCCCATTTTAGTTCGCTTCGAGAAAACCTCAGCAAACTAAAATCGTCGGGCTTTCGGCAGTCGCTTTTTGTCATTCCTGCGTAGGCAGGAATCTCAAAAGAGCTTCAACAAATGCCTCAATCCCTAACGCGGCTATTCTCACGAAAGTGGAAAGTGAAAAACAAAAAAATAATCAAAAACAAGAACCTCGTTTATACTGAGTAAAATCAGTTTATAAACGAGGTTTTTTAGGACTATAAAGCATCAAAATGATAGATAGCGGATTCAAATTTTGAGTTTCACTAATAAAAACAGTAATTTTGTCAGCTTACGCAAGTAAAAACTAACTAATTGATACCAACGATACAGATTGAACATTCAATCTAAATCATAAATTATAGATCATTATGTCTTGGTTTAAAAGAAAAGAAAAAGGAATTCAAACTTCCACAGAAAATAAAAAAGATACTCCTAAAGGACTTTGGTACAAATCACCAACGGGGAAAATTGTAGATTCAGAAGAATTGGCAAAAAACTATTACGTAAGTCCCGAAGATGGATATCACGTTCGTATTGGAAGTAAAGAATATTTCGAAATATTATTCGATGAAGGAGAATTTAAAGAATTAGATAAAAATCTAACTTCTAAAGATCCTTTAAAATTTGAAGACAGTAAAAAATACGTTGACAGACTAAAAGATGCCAAAGAAAAAACAGGATTGAAAGATGCTGTTAGAACTGCTGTTGGAAAATCGAAAGGAAAAGATTTAGTCATTGCTTGTATGGATTTCTCTTTTATTGGAGGTTCTATGGGAAGTGTTGTTGGAGAAAAAATTGCGCGTGCCGCAGAATATTCACTAAAAAACAACATTCCATTCATGATTATTTCAAAATCTGGTGGTGCACGTATGATGGAAGCAGCTTTATCATTAATGCAATTGGCAAAAACTTCTGCAAAACTAGCACAATTAGCAGACGCTGGAATTCCGTATATTTCATTATGTACCGATCCAACAACTGGAGGAACAACTGCTTCATTTGCAATGCTGGGAGATATTAATATTGCAGAACCAGGCGCATTAATTGCATTTGCAGGACCAAGAGTTGTGCGTGATACCGTTGGAAAAGATTTGCCAGAAGGTTTTCAAACCTCTGAATTTTTATTAGAGCACGGATTTTTGGATTTCATTACACACAGAAAAGCACTCAAAAACAAAATCAACTTATATATTGATTTAATTCAAAATCAGCCAATACGCGCGTAATTTTGTTTTAAAACATATCGTACAAAAAAAGCATCCAATTGGATGCTTTTTTATTTCCTAAAACTGTTAACGTGAGTTCGATATAAAGTTTCAGATTGTTTTTTGTCTTTTCCGCAGTATAGCAGGGATTTTTCGTTAAGAATTTTCGAATCCTTGGAGAAAATTTAGAAAAATTCATGCGGTTTTAGTTTTTCCTTAAAAGAAAAACTAAAAATACCTCTGGAAAAGCGCACTTTCTTTTGTGAAGCCTGTGCTGAACTTGATTCAGTATTCTTTGTGCGAACAAAGAAAACGAAAATAAAAAAATGAAAATCAGATACTTAGCACTTGTTTTAAAAATATGTTTAAAATTTCATTTGAGTAAACTTATATCGAACTCAGGTTGTTAGATTTCTAGTTTAAATAAATTGTTTGTGTTACTCCGTTTGGATTCGTCCAAGAAGCTTCATTATCACAACTTCCGTCACCAAAAACTAATGTTCCTGATGCACTATTTCTGGATAAAATTACGGTTCCGCTTACAATAAAAGGACACGCTAATTCTCTACGTAATGCAGTTGTAATAGTAGCTGCATGCGTATTTCCAAGCACTCCTGTGGTCGTTACGCTTCCCGTAATAGAAAATACATTGTCCGTCCAAGTTCCTGAACCAACACCTTCAATCCATTCACGGATTCTTGTTCCTTCACGTGAATATGTCGCGCCATTTGGCCAAGTAACCTGCATATTTACTGTTGCAGTTGATTGTGGATTTCCAGCATCATTTGATACAACACGTTCTATGCTTCGTGTTCCTTCTATTAATACATCATTTCTGTGAAAATTATCAAAAGTAACGGCAATCATTCTTCGAGCCGGATTGTTGTCAACTTCGTGGCTTATGGTAATAATTCCACTAAGCACATTTCCATTGGGTAATTCGCATCCTTGACCAAAATCTATAGTTCGTGTTCTAGAACCTGTGGTAAGTACTGTTGTAATGGTGACGCAAGTTGGTAAAAAAGACACCTGTGATTCGTCTTCTTGATAGGCTTCTTCTACGATAATTCCAATATCATCAGAAATTAAATCAATGTCTGCACTTCGGAGTGCAAGTTCGCTGTTTAGTTCGGCTCCTTCTGCAGCTAAAGAAGTTTCATCTTCGTTTTGACAAGCTGTTGTAATTAATAAGAGACTTACTACTAAAAAGAAAATCCCTCGTTGCATTTTGAATGTGGTTTTCATCTGTTTTGTTTTTAAATTTTTAATTTTGTTAGATGGAATTCGCCAATAATCCTATCAGTTTGGTACCAACCAATTGTGATGGCTCATTTCATAATTAACAATTTTTAACATTTATGATTATAAGACTGTTAGCAATCAAAAAGGTTTAATTATTAATTTGGTATCTAAAAAATAGTAGTATATTTGCCGCTTGATACGAGATACGTATTGATACATAAAAATCATTAAAATTAATATTGGCATGTACTTAACTAAAGAAGTTAAAGCGGAAATTTTCGCAAAGCATGGAAAATCAGCAACTGACACTGGAACATCAGAATGTCAGATTGCATTATTCACGCACAGAATTAATCACTTAACAGAGCATTTAAAGAAAAATCGTAAAGATTATAATACAGAGCGCTCTCTAGTAATGTTAGTAGGTAAAAGAAGAAGCTTACTTGATTACTTAAAGAAAACTGAGATCAACAGATATCGTGCGATAATTGTAGAATTAGGATTAAGAAAATAAAAACTAAAGAGGCTTCGTGCCTCTTTTTTTAATATATAAGAGTGCCTTCTCACGAAAGTGAAAAGTAATAAAAAGCTATTATCACTGGTTTTTCATTGGGTCAAAACAACAACTACACACAACAACAACACAACGACCTTTGTTTAATTAGAATTAAAAAAAATTTATGATTCCAAAAGTTTTTAAAGAGGTTATAGACCTTGGTGACGGAAGAGAAATTTCTATCGAAACCGGAAAATTAGCAAAGCAGGCACATGGTTCTGTTGTTGTTCAGTCTGGAAAATGTATGCTATTATGTACAGTTGTTTCCAATTACGAACAAAAAGATCTTGGTTTTCTACCCTTAACGGTAGATTACAGAGAGAAATTTGCGGCTGCAGGTCGGTATCCTGGTGGTTTCTTCAAAAGAGAAGCAAGACCAAGTGATGGCGAGGTGTTAACGATGCGTTTAGTAGACAGAGTTTTACGTCCATTATTCCCAAAAGATTATACAGCAGAAACGCAAGTGATGATTCAGTTAATGTCTCATGACGAAAATGTAATGCCAGACGCTATGGCAGGTTTAGCAGCATCAGCAGCTATTCAATTATCAGATTTTCCATTTGAATGCGCCATCTCTGAAGCAAGAGTTGGTCGTGTAAATGGTGAATTCATTATCAACCCAACTAGAGCACAATTAGCAGAATCTGACATCGATATGATGATTGGAGCTTCCGCTGATTCTGTAATGATGGTTGAAGGTGAAATGGATGAAATTTCTGAAGACGAAATGGCTGACGCAATTAAGTTTGCACATGAAGCTATTAAAGTACAATGTGCTGCTCAACTAAGATTAGCAGAAGCATTCGGAAAGAAAGAAGTTCGTGAATACGAAGGAGAAAGAACAGATGCAGATTTAGAGAAGAAGGTTCATGATATGGCATACGATAAAGTATATGCTATTGCAAAAGCTGGATCGGCTAAACACGAAAGAAGTGCTGCATTTGCAGAAATTAAAGCAGATATCAAAGCAACTTTTTCTGAAGAAGAATTAGAAGATTATGGTGGTTTAGTTTCTGATTATTATCGCAAAGCTGAAAAAGCTGCCATTAGAGATTTAACCTTAAATGAAGGTTTACGTTTAGATGGTCGTAAAACTGACGAGATTAGACCAATTTGGTGTGAGATAGATTACTTACCATCAACACACGGTTCGTCTATATTTACGCGTGGAGAAACGCAAGCATTAGCAACTGTAACTTTAGGAACGTCTAGAGATGCAAATAAAATAGATATGCCATCATTCGAAGGTGAAGAAAATTTCTATTTACATTATAACTTCCCTCCTTTTTGTACAGGTGAAGCAAGACCTATTCGTGGAACATCTCGTAGAGAAGTTGGACATGGAAATTTAGCACAACGTGGATTAAAAGGAATGATTCCTGAAAGTTGCCCGTACACAGTTCGTGTTGTATCTGAAGTATTAGAATCTAACGGTTCGTCTTCAATGGCAACTGTTTGTGCTGGTACAATGGCATTAATGGACGCAGGTGTTCAAATGATAAGACCAGTTTCTGGGATTGCAATGGGATTAATTTCTGATGCTGAATCTGGAAAATATGCTGTATTGTCTGATATTTTAGGTGATGAAGATCATTTAGGAGATATGGACTTTAAAGTGACTGGAACTGCTGAAGGAATTACAGCATGTCAAATGGATATTAAAGTAAAAGGATTGTCATACGAAATTCTTGTGAATGCTTTAAAACAAGCTCGTGACGGACGTTTACATATTTTAACTAAACTAACAGATACGATTGCTACACCAAATGCTGACGTAAAAGAACACGCGCCAACAATGGTTACACGTAGAATTCCTAACGAATTTATTGGAGCCTTAATTGGACCTGGTGGAAAAGTAATTCAAGAGATGCAAAAAGTAACTGAGACAACAATCGTTATTAACGAAGATCCAGTAACTGAAGAAGGTATTGTTGAAATTTTAGGAGTTGGAAAAGCAGGTATTGAAGCTGTAATGGCAAAAATAGATTCTTTATTGTTCAAACCAGAAAAAGGAAGCATTTACGAAGTGAAAGTTGTAAAAATGCTAGACTTTGGAGCTGTTGTAGAATATATAGAAGCACCAGGAAACGAAGTGTTATTACATATTTCTGAATTGGCTTGGGAACGCACAGATAACGTAACTGACATTGTGAATATGGGAGATGTTTTGGACGTTAAGTATTTTGGAGTTGATCCAAAGACACGTAAAGAGAAAGTTTCTCGTAAAGCAATCTTACCAAAACCTGAAGGGTATGTTGCAAGACCACCAAGAGATGACAAACGCCCAAGTGGCGGGCGTGATAACAGACGAGACGATAGAAAACCTCGTGAAGATCGCAAACCAAGAGAAGATAAGAATTAATCTTTTCTCACATATAGTAAAAACGCCTCGAAATTTCGAGGCGTTTTTTTGTTTTTTATAATTACTGAGATTTAAAAATCTACTTGTAAAATTAATCCTGCACTACCGATTGTTTGTAGAGAATTGAAATTTCCCCTGAGTTGGATACCGAGTGAAAAATGGTTTCCAATCATACATTTTAGTTTTGAAATTAATGGAAAACCAACCGTTGAATTTCGATCATGACCTCTAATATCAAAATTTCCTTCTTTCAAATAAAAATAACCCAATCCAGCAAATCCGTCCCATCGCAACCAACTTGTAAGTTTAAATTCTCTTCCCCACAATAGACTTAATTCAGAGAAAGAATCAAGATATGTGGTGAATACTGCAAACTCATATCCAAACTGTGTGGACACTAGAAAAATATTTTCCTTGTAAGACAACCCAACGTCCGCACTTATAGCAAAACCACCAGAATCATTTTCCAAATAGATTGATAATGGATTTATAGCTATTGACTTAAATTTGATCTTACTTGTTTCTTGTGAGACACAAAATATGGGTGCTAACAGTATTATGATGATATATTTTTTCATGATAAATGATTTTAAAATTAATGAGTTAAAAATTAGTCCAATCGATAGGTCAATCCGTAACGACTTCCTCTAATTGGATCAGCAGCACTTGCGCTTGAAAAGACAAAGCTTCCAGTAAATCTTTTATAGCGATATGCCAATGTGTATCCCACAAAACTTGATCTATTATTTACTCTTTCTCTAGGAGAAAGAAAAATAGCTCCTGCAAATATTCCGAACTCTAAAGCATTGTTTTTGTTTATTTTGTACACGACTTCTGAATACAAATTCCATGAAAACATGGATTCTTCTTTGAATATCAATATTGCTGAATTGTCTTTGTATTCTTCTTCTAACTCTTTCAATTTATCTTGGTATGAACCAAATTCATAATGATAGGCGACTTCCAAACCAATAAAACGAAAGTCGAATTTTTTTCGTGTCCATGTATAATTAATTCCAACTTTTGAGTTTACATTGAAAAAGTTTTTTCGTTCATTGTCTTGAACGTTTTCATCTAAACCTTTAATGAATGTGTAGTTTCCAAAAGCGCCACCAATTCCATAATAATAGTTATAATATTTCCCAGTAACACTTTTATGAATGTTTGCAGAAATTATAGATTTCTTATCATTGTATTGTTCTGCATTGCCCAATTGATTATGTTTTCCTTTACTATATGCCGCAGATACATAAAGTGCTTTTTCTTGCTTTCCTTGATATTCGGGTTTAGCGGTATGCGATTTTAAATCTCCATAACTAGCACTTGTATATACTCTATCAACTCCGCATGAAGCGCAACTTATAAAAATTAAAACACTAAGAAATTTGAAGATTTTCATAACAAATGGTTTTTAGATTAATATGAAACGAATGTAAACGTGATTTGGAAGTTTGGCATCCGAAATATGCTCCAACGGGGAAATTCGGACGTTTTTTGTTGGTGTTTTTTTGTTGAAATAGTATCGCAAAAGAGTCGCTTCAATAGGAATCTAATTTGAAGAAAAGTTCTTAAATAGCAATGAATACGAATGATTGAAGAAGAATTTACTTTGAAACACAATTACTTTCAGCTTGACTGATATAGAGAAGAAAAATGAAAGAAAAGTTTGTGTTATGATACTGTTTTTGAAATGTCCGAAATCTTCATCGAGTGAAAATTTAAGACAGTTTAACTTAATTTTCGATATTCGGAAGGTGTTTGATCGGTAAATTTTTTGAACGCTGTGTAGAACGTAGATCGCGAATTGAAACCGCATTCCAATCCAATAGCAACAATCGTATAATTGTCAAAATCATCATCTTTTAGAAATACTTTTGCTTGCGAAACGCGTAATGAATTGATGTAATCGGAAAAGTTGTATTCACTATATGTATTGATGAGTTTTGATAAATGTCCGGCGCTGATTTCCAATTCGTCAGACAATTGTTCTAAGCTTAATTTGGTGTCTAAAAATCGTTGTTCGGCAATGATATAATTCGCTATGTTTTCAAATTCTTGTTGATGCTTTTCAACTAAATTAGTTTCCGTTTGCACAACAACTTTCTGTGTATTTCCTGACTTTAACTCCGCTAATTTTCCACGTAATAAAATTCGATCGTGTACAATTGTATATCTAAAAAACCCTTGATAACCAATCCAATATAATAATATAGAAGTTGCCAAACGCAGCGGATAATACGCGCGATCATCGTTGAAATAATTGTTTAGTATGATTGCCAAGACCCAAAAAATAAGCACAAATCCGCCAAGAATTAGAAAAATTTTCAACCATTTTATATTGTCATAATCCGCAATAAAATCAAGCAGTTTACTTCGTTTGAATATAATTTGAAAGCATTTACAGAATAGGAAAATTGAAAATGTTGCATTTATAATTTCTTCGGTTGATGTATATATTCTTATAGCTGATGTGTCATTTTCAGGAACACTTGCGATGAGAACTATTCTGGCAATTAATTCAACTAAAAATAATACAATTGCAATTTTTAAATAGTCTTTTACTTTATCTTGAATTTTTAAGTAATGAATTAAAAACATGTAAAACATCGGCATAATAAATAGATACCAAGGCACTAAAAATTGTCGTAGAAAAAACATATCAAATCGATATTCTTCTGCAATTAACCACGCTTGCAAGTTGTTTAGCGATAAAAAGAAAACTGTTAAATTTAAAAAGATGATAACCTTGTCAACTTTTTTCCTTGATAACAACGTAACTCCATTAAAGATAAATCCTTGAACCGCACCAGCAATTAATAAGAAATTAAAAAAATTAGAACCCATTTATTTTATTTGTTGTGAAAGTAGGAAACTTAGGATGAAATTGAAAAAATCTAACATTTTATTTATGCTCAATTCTCTAGATTATTTTCCTTATCACAAGTTTGGATTAAATTTTAATTTTTTATTAAAATTTAATGTCCGAAATCTTCATTTGATGAAAAAATCGGATAAATTATACTAGTAATAGGTTATTTATTACCGCTTAATAGCTAAATATTAAACATATTCGGATGCAACTATATATAGTTTGTTGTGAATACTTTAATTTTGTCATCGACTTTTAAGAATCATTTATGACCACAGTAAAAATTGCAAATCTTGACGGAAAACCAGAAATTTTTCATTCCATACAAGGAGAAGGAAAAAATATTGGGCAACCAAGTGTGTTTATCCGAACGTCACTTTGCAATTTGCATTGTATTTGGTGTGACACCGATTATACATGGAATTGGGAAAAAACGCGTTTTGCACATGTAAAAGATACAGATCCAACGTATACGAAATATAAGATGGACGAACTAATTATTTCGCTTACGCT
The DNA here is from genome assembly GCF_009901525.1 of Kordia antarctica. Lineage (NCBI taxonomy): Bacteria > Pseudomonadati > Bacteroidota > Flavobacteriia > Flavobacteriales > Flavobacteriaceae > Kordia > Kordia antarctica. The sequence goes on along the minus strand of NZ_CP019288.1, from coordinate 4,500,356 downwards.
AGAAGAAATATACGAGGAGGTTTTTAAAAGTGGTTGCAAAAATATTGTCTTAACTGGCGGCGAACCAATGATGCAATTGGATGAATTATCTGAGTTGATGCAGTTTTTCAACACAAAAGCAACTGATTATTTTTTTGAGATTGAAACCAACGGAACTTTAGTGCCAGATGCTACTTTTGAAGGTTTGATACATCAATATAATGTATCGCCAAAGTTGGCAAACTCTAATAATCCGAAAAAATTACGCGAAAAACCGGAAGCGTACAATTACTTTTCTGCGAATGAGAAAGCAGTTTTTAAGTTTGTGATTTCCGCTGAGAACGATCTCACGGAAGTGTTAGAAATCTGCGAAACCTATAAAATTCCGAATCGGAAAGTATATTTAATGCCCGAAGGAACGAATCCAGAAGCATTACAAAAAAAGCAACAATGGCTGATAGAAATCTGTAAAAAGCATCAATTTAATTATACAGATCGCTTACACGTACATATTTATGGCGATAAAAGAGGCGTGTAATTTATTAGTTATGAATTAATTACGTTTTTAAGATTCACTTTATTTAAAATAATTCATAAACTTCTGTAACATTTTTAATAGTTGCTACGTATAACTAAGAGCGTAAGCATAACGATTAAAATCCCAAGCAAATTACATGAGACAACTTAAAATTACCAAGCAGGTTACCAACAGGGAAACTGCATCCTTAGACAAATATCTTCAAGAAATCGGTAAAGTTGACCTTATTACAGCAGACGAGGAAGTAGAATTAGCACAAAGAATTAAGGCTGGAGACCAGATTGCTCTAGAAAAATTAACAAAGGCTAACCTTCGTTTCGTAGTTTCGGTTGCAAAACAGTATCAAAATCAAGGATTAACACTTCCTGATTTGATCAATGAAGGGAATTTGGGTCTTATTAAAGCCGCACAACGTTTTGATGAAACGCGTGGTTTTAAATTTATTTCGTATGCCGTATGGTGGATTAGACAATCTATCCTTCAAGCATTAGCAGAACAATCTCGTATTGTTCGATTACCATTAAACAAAATTGGTTCTATTAACAAGATTAATAAAACCTTCGCATATTTAGAACAAAGTCATGAACGTATTCCTTCTGCAGAAGAAATTGCAAAAGAGTTAGACATGACTGTGAATGACGTTAAAGAATCGATGAAAAACTCAGGTCGTCACGTATCAATGGATGCGCCACTTGTAGAAGGAGAAGATTCTAACTTATACGATGTATTGAATTCTGGTGAATCGCCAAATCCTGATAAAGAGTTATTACATGAGTCTTTAAAAACAGAGATTGAGCGTGCATTAGAGACGTTAACACCAAGAGAAGCAGACGTAATTCGTTTGTATTTCGGATTAGGAAACCAACATCCAATGACCTTGGAAGAAATTGGTGAGACTTTCGACTTAACTCGCGAGCGTGTACGTCAGATTAAAGAAAAAGCGATTCGTCGTTTGAAACACACTTCACGTAGTAAAATATTAAAAACATATTTAGGATAAATTCCTAAAACCGCACAGCAGTTTAGTTTTTATAACATAACTGTTCGTTTTTTGATTGATGAATGACGCTCTCGCTTTTGCGGGAGCGTTTATTTTATACTACTTTTGCTGGCAAACAACAACACAACAAATTCCTCAGTTATGTCTATAAAAAGAATTGCGCCTTCTATCCTAGCCGCAGATTTTGCCAATTTACAACGCGATATTGAAATGGTGAACCAAAGTGAAGCCGATTGGTTTCATATTGATATTATGGACGGCGTTTTTGTCCCGAATATTTCTTTTGGAATGCCCGTTTTGAAAGCCATTAGCAAACATGCAACTAAAACAATTGATGTTCATTTGATGATCGTTGATCCTGATCGGTATATTCAGACGTTTGCAGATTTGGGCGCGAATGTTTTAACGGTTCATTACGAAGCGTGTCCACATTTGCACAGAACTTTACAAGCTATTAAAGCCGCTGGAATGAAAGCTGGCGTTGCGTTGAATCCGCATACAAATGTAAATTTGTTAGAAGATGTTATTAAAGATATTGATTTGGTATGTATTATGAGTGTGAATCCTGGTTTTGGCGGACAATCGTTTATAGAAAACACATTTTCTAAAATTAAAAGATTGAAAGATTTAATAATTGAAAAAGGCGCAACAACAGAGATTGAAATTGATGGCGGCGTAAATGACAAGAATGCAAAAGATTTGATTGATGCTGGCGCAGATGTGTTAGTGGCAGGAAGTTTTGTGTTTAAGTCTGAAAACCCAACAGCAACTATTGCTAATTTGAAGAAGATTGTTTCTTGAGAAATTAATATTATCATAAAAAACAAAAGAGGCTGTCTGAAAAGCAATCATTGCGAATGAAATGAAGTAATCTGTCAAGTTTAAGTTACTGACAAACAGATTACTTCGAAATGAAAAATTTCTCGTAATGACGTTGTTTAAATCTTTTCAGATAGCTTTTTTTTGTGTTTTGATTTTTATCCTATTATTATTGCGGACACGTAATTTGTTTCCCGACTAATAATCCATTTTCTTTAGGTTGGTATCGATAACATTTTCCTTCGGGTGTTTTCATGATAATTCCTCTATTGAGATTACTGATAAATACATCGCCATCTTCTACATGAAATTTACTCAACGGGTTGTTTGTGCTTACGCCAACAAAACCTGTATTTGTTCCTGCTTGTGTTTGGCACGCATCGCCAATTCCGTCTCCATCACTGTCTAATTGATTGTTATTTGCCACAGTTCCGCAATTATCACAAGCGTCACCAATTCCGTCATTATCTGAATCTAGTTGATCTGGATTGCTGGTGTCTTGGCAGTTATCATTTGCAATGACGCCATCTTCGCCGCAACCGTCTAAAATGTCATCAATGGAATTACAGTTAGCATTGTTTGAATAAATAGCAATGCTTCCCACAACAGCTCCATTAGTGTAAAAACGCTGTAAAACACAACATTCATCCAGGGTTGGGTTTCCGCTAATATTCAAATCTTCAAATATTCGGATTACATCATCTAAATAAGATATATCTGTTAAGTTTTGATTTACTGAGATAATCAAATCTCCGAAAACTTCTAAGTTATTTCCAAAGTTATCCATAGAAGTTAATCCTGAATTATTATTTATGATGAATCTCCCTGATTTTCTCAAATTTTGAAAATCGTCCATATCAACAAGACTCGAATTATTCCTGATAGTGATACCGCTTCTATATTCAGTAACATTTGCGAAAAAGTTCAATGATGTTAGTGCCAAATTGTTTTGAATCAAAATACCTTCAAGAACATATCCTGTTGTATCGTTTGCTAATGTAAAACCACCTATTTCTGTTAAAGCAGGATTGTCTTTTATTATTATTTTTTTTATGGAAACCAAACCTCCTGAACCTAAAGAAATCGTTTGTAAAGCAGTACTAGTATTGATGATGAGTCTCTCGGAAACTGTCGCCAAACCTGGCATATTAATCGTTTGCAATTGCGCATTATCATAAATTGTTATAAAGTTTGATGTAGAAAGTGCGTTTAATGTTAAGGTGTTTAATGTTTGATTGTTTGTAACAGTAAATGTATCAGAAGAAGTTAAATTATCAAGTCCTGTTAGTGATTGTAAATTGGCGTTGCCTGTAATAGTTACTGTTCCTTCCAAGCTAGCCAAACCTTCTAAACCGAGTAAGTTAGGCAAACTCGCATTATTAGTTATAATTAAACTTTCTGTTAGTGAAGTTAAGCCGCTTAATGCTTGTAGAGATACTAAATTTGGATTATTATTGATCGTTAAGGAATATGACAAAGTAGGATTTCCAATAGCGGTAATATTTTGAAGTCCGTCCAACGTGGTCAAACCTGTATTTTCTATGACCAAACTTCTTCCAACTGAAGTAATAAAGGATAAACCCGAAATATCAACAACATCGCTTCCCGTAACGGTTAATGTAAATGATGAAGTTGTACATGTTCCTGCATTATTGATAATAAAACTATCTACTTCTGCTTGACTATTTAAAGTAATGTTTGTTGTAGAACATGGTTGTGCCTGTACAACAAACATTATAAAACTAAAGATAATTGTGATGTAATATTTTTTCATATTTTTTTTAATATTATTATTGTGGACACGCAACCTCTTTTCCAACCAATTTTCCTTGTTCATTAGGTTGAAAGCGAAAACACCTTCCTGAAGCTGTTTTCATAATAATCCCACGGTTGATATTACTTAAAAACACATCGCCATCTTCAATGTGAAGTTTACTCATTGGTGTATTGGTACTGATTCCAACAAAACCTGTATTTGCGCCAGCTTGTGTTTGGCAAACATCACCAATTCCGTCATTGTCAGAATCTAATTGATTGTTATTTGCAACTGAAGGACAGTTATCACACGCATCGCCAACGCCATCATTGTCTGTATCTGTTTGGTCTGGATTGCTCGTATCTTGGCAATTGTCATTTGTAATGACGCCATCTTCACCGCAATTATCTAAAACATCACGATTGCTATCACAATTTGTATTATTACCACTTATAATTATTGAACCATTAAGTGCTCCACCTGTGTAAAAACGAGAAAGCACACAACATTCATCTAAAATTACATTGTTAGTAATAGATAGATCTCCATATACTTTTATAAGATCTTCTAGATAATCGATATCTGTTAAATTTTGGTTTCCTGTAACTGTAAGATCTCCAAAAATTTCTATTCGTTGCCCTAAATTATTTAATGTCGTTATGCTTTGATTATTACTAATCGTTAAATTATTTGTTTTGATTAAGTTTTGCAAACCATCAATAGTTGCTAAGGAAGCATTATTATTTAGCGTAATATTATTTGATTCTTGTAAACCTTGCAGCGCATCAATATTTACTAATCCTGAATTACCATCTATACGTATATCGCCAGATTCTTGTAAGTTTTGAAGATCACCAAGATTTGCTAAACTTGAATTATTCTTGATTGTAATTCCTTTTTTATAGTTTGTTATATCTGTAAGAATATCTAAGGAAGTAAGTGTAAGATTGTTTTCAATTAAAACACCTTCTATATTTGTAGCTGTCACATGATTAGCTAGCATTCCGTTTATCTGAGTTAATGAAGGATTTGTAAAAACTCTAAGTTTATTAATTGAAGTTGCTGTTGTTGAGTTTAGTGAAATTGTTTGCAATGAACTATGTCCGTAAATAGATAGTTGATTACTTACATTCGTCAAATTAGGCATACTTAGGGTTTGCAACTGACCATTGTTATATATAGTAAAGTTAGTTACATCAGTAAGCCCTGTAAAATCCGCAGCAGTAATAGCTTGATTATTTGTTATCTGCACTTCATCTACTGTATTTAACCCTTCCAACCCTACTAATGACGCTAAATTTGGGTGATTTATGACGTAAATATCATTTCCTACGGATGTCAAATTACTTAGTGCAGAAATACTTGTTAGGTTTGAGTTTAAGTTTATTAGGAGATTAGTTCCAACAGAACTCAAGCTATTTAATCCGTCTAATGAGTTTAGGCTATTGTTCTCTTTGATTGTAAGTGTAGTAGACACTGTAGTCAAATTATTCAAACCATTCAATGTTACAAGTCCATTATTCTCTACAATAATTTCTCCAGCGGTCGTTATTGATTCTAAACCTGCAAGAGAACTTAAAGAAGCATTATTTTTTATAGAAATTAGATCGAAATTAGTTCCTGAAGCCATTGTCATTCCTGAAAAATCTCCAAGATTAGGATTATCAGTTGCTATAAAATATAATGAACTTTGACTAAGATTTAGCCCTGACAATGAAGCTACACCAGTGTTAACCAAGTTAAATGTAGTTTTTACCGAAAATAGTTCTAAACCATTCAAATTTTGTAATAATGGGTTGTCTCTAATAACAATAGTATTTAGCAGTCCTCCTGGACTGTTGGTTGCACCTTGTAGAGCACTAATAGATGTCAAATTTGGATTTCCAGTAATAATTATGCTATGGTTATAACTACCCAATGTGGTCAAATTTTGAAGTCCATCTAATGTTGTTAATTGTGTATTAGCAATAGTAAGTCCTCCTTGTAATATCTCTACAAGAAAAGATAAACCAGAAATATCTACAATATCGCTTGGACCAGAAGTACTTCCAATAGTTAAATTACTATTACCAATTGCATTACATGATCCATGGTTTGCAACGAAAGAATCAATCTGTGCTTGTGTGGTAAAACCTTGAGATCTAAATGAATTAGAAAATCCACAATAATTTTGTGAATTCATCATAATACATAAAAGCATCAATATAGTTGTTAAAAAATATTTTTTCATATTCATTTCAATGTTATATTTTTATTGTGGACAGGCAATTAGTTTTCCAACCAAAATACCATTTGTATCTGGTTGGTAACGGAAACATTTTCCGTCTGCTGTTTTCATGATAATTCCACGATTGATGTTACTTATAAATACGTCGCCATCTTCAACATGAAATTTACTCATTGGTGTATTGGTACTGATTCCAACAAAACCTGTATTTACGCCTGCTAGTGTTTGGCAAACATCACCAATTCCGTCATTATCTGAGTCTAATTGATTGTTGTTGGCTACAGAAGGACAATTATCACACACATCACCAACGCCATCATTGTCTGTATCTGTTTGGTCTGGGTTGCTTGTGTCTTGACAGTTATCATTTGCAATAACGCCATCTTCACCACAATTATCTAAAACATCGCGGTTACTATCACAATTTGTATTGTTTCCACTAATAACAAGTGATCCATTGATTGCTCCATCAGTATAAAAACGAGAAAGCACACAACATTCATCTAAATTTACATTGTTAGTAATAGATAGGTCTCCATAAATTTTTATAAGATCTTCCAGGTAATCGATATCAGTTAAATTTTGATTTCCTGTAACTGTAAGATCTCCAAAAATTTCTATTCGTTGCCCTAAATTATTTAATGTCGTTATACTTTGATTATTACTAATCGTCAAATTATCTGTTTTGATTAAGTTTTGAAAACCATCAATAGTTGCTAAGGAAGCATTATTATTTAGCGTTATACTACCTGATTGTTGTAAACCTTGCAGACCATCAATAGTTGTTAATGAAGCATTATTGTTTAGCGTTATATCATTTGCTAGTTGCAAGCTTTGCAAGCCATCAATATTTACCAATCCCGAATTACCATCTATACGTATTTCACCTGATTCTTGTAAGTTTTGAAGATTATCAAGATTTGCTAAACTTGAATTATTCTTGATCGTAATTACTTTTTTATAGTTTGTTAGAGCTGTAAAAATATCTATAGAAGTAAGTACAAGGTTATTTTCAATTAAAACTCCTCCAGAATTTGAAGCAGTAACATGATTAGCTAGCATTCCATTTATCTGAGTTAATGAAGGGTTTGTAAAGATTCTAAGCACACCAATTGAAGTTGCTGTTGTTGAATTTAATGAAATTGTTTGTAATGAACTATGTCCGTAAATAGATAGTTGATTACTGACTGTAGTCAAATTTGGAATACTTAGGTTTTGCAACTGACTATTATTATATATGATAAAGTCAGTCACACTAGTAAGTGCTGTAAAATCTGCAGTGGTAATAGCTTGATTATTTGTTATCAACACTTCATCTACTGTATTTACCCCTTCCAACCCTACTAATGACGCTAAATTTGGATGATTTATGACGTAAATATAATTTCCTACAGATGTCAAATTACTGAGTGCAGAAATACTAGTTAGGCTTGAATTTAAGTTAATTAGGAGATTAGTTCCAACAGAATTTAAGCTATTTAATCCATCTAATGAGTTTAGACTATTGTTTTCTTTGATTATCATCGAATATACTGTACCCAAATTATTCAAACCATTCAATGTTGTTAGTCCATTATTTTCTATAACAAAATTTCCAACGGATGTTATCGATTCCAAACCAGCAAGAGAATTTAAGGAAGCATTATTTTTTATAGTAATCGTAGCTCCTGATGCTGTAATATTTCCTCCAGATAAATCTACAATATTCGGATTATCTTCTAGTATTAATTCAAATCCATTAGGGATATTTACGCCTCCCAAACTTGTAAGTCCTGAGTTACGAATAATTAATCGTTGTCCTAATTCTAAGTTTCCCAAACCATCTAAGTTATCTAATACAGGATTATTAAGAATCGTTATCCAATTAATAGTACCACTAGAAGTACTTACGCCTTGTAATTCACTAATTGAAGTTAAATTTGGATTACTAGAAATTGTCAATACAACAGAACCAATGGAAGTTAAGTTTTGAAGTCCATTTAAATTAGTTAATGAAGTACCTGCAATTGTTAGCTTTTTATTTACTTGCGTAAGAAATGACAATCCAGAAATATCAACAGTAGTGCTTCCTGAAATGGTTAAATCATAAGGCATTGTGTTACAAGTGCCTGTATACGTAGCCACAAAATTATCAACTTCTGTCTGGCTCGATAAATCTACACTGTATTGTCCGCAATTTTGTGCTTGACTCACGTAACTTATTAATATGCAAATAATTAGAACATAATATTTTTTCATAGGGAAATGATATAAACGATTTATATTTTTAGTTGAATCGTAAAGCGAATTACTTTACTTGTATTTTTTTGACTTGGGAAGCGTTTCCGCTGTATACTTTTACCAAGTACAAACCCTTAGCTAAAGAAACTAAGTTTACTTTTTCTGTTTGATTGGTCAATAACACTTGTTTTCCTAGCAAATCATAGACTTCTACTTTATCTATTTTTTGCAAAGCTTTGATATAAATATAATCATTGGTAGGATTTGGAAATACACGCAAAGATTCTAAAATGAATTCTTCCCTACTTAATAGACTTTGATGCACCAAACGTATTTGTCCTAACATGGAATAATCGACAGCAAAATCAGTAAGGTTTGCGCCTAAATTTACCGTTGTAAAAGATCCTGATAAGTCTCCTGTATATGATATGATCGTAAATGAATCGTTTATTACTGGCATAAAACCATCAATCGCAGCAATATCAAGGATTCCGTTTATGACTAAATCGCCATCTACAAAAACATGATCGTTTCCGTTATCGACTCCGATTCCTGCAGTTCCTTGAATATCCATCATAAAACCTGCATCTGAAGTATTTGTTAAAGAAGAACTAAAACTTAAATCGCCAATGACAACTCCCGGATTAATAACTGCTAAATTCATTGCAGAAGCAAAATCCATGGTTCCATCGCCTTTAATTTGTCCGCCGTTTCTATTAGTAAAACTCTCAGTACTATAAACAATTGCACCTTCTTGAAGCATGATTGTAGCTCCATCATTTATTAGACTTTGACCATACGATTGCACTACAAAAAATAGTAGCAATCCAACGTGTATTTTTCTTATCATAAAAAATCTTTATTTCAATAGCTTAAAACTACAATTTTTCATCTACATAAAAAAACAAAAAATGTTAAGAATTTTAAGGAGAAAACTCCTTATTTATCTCAAAAAAGTGATCCGGAAATTGTAATTAAAAGCTTAAATCCTTTAAAATACTTAGTCAAACGAATATATAATTTACTGCTGTTTTTTCAAAAGAATCTGTCTTCAACGTCATTTATTACGCTTTTTACTACCTTTTTACTACCTTTTTCAGCAAAAATTATAGTGTAAATTCATGAATTTCAAGTACGAATTCATGAATTTACACTACAAGTTTAGCTACTTTTTAGTTTTTTCATAAAAATCACAAAAATGACATTAAATCGTTAAAAAACAACCACTTACACTCAAAACTATATTTCTACTTTCCGTGAATGTAGAATACCAATTCACGGAAAACGCACTACAACTGTTTGATTATCTTCTGTAACGATGTTACATTTACCTATACCAATTTGTGGTCGTCCCTAATAATCCGCACAACAAATTATAAACTAAAAAATGTATTGCACATGTCATCAAATGAATTATCGTTAAGATATGATCTTTTAAATTCTCAAATGAATCCGCATTTTATAAATAATGCGATTCAAAGTATTTGTAACTCTATTACCAAGGGAAATGTGAATCAGTCTATAAACTGGCTCAATAGACTTTCACGTTTGTACGGATTAGTTCAAAAATCTACCAAATGTAAAATGATTGATTTGCTAGATGAAATTGAAATTTCACGATTATATATCGAATTGCAAAAAGACCTTTTTGATAAAGGTTTCAAATATACTATCAAGATTGATGAAGCACTAAAAGACGATTTGCAGTACACGAAAGTGCCTCCATTAATTTTTCAACCATTAATTGAAAATGCAATTTTACATGGTTTGAAAGGTAAAAAACGAACAGGAAAAGGCGAATTAACGATTTCAATTACGTTAGAAAAGGAGATGCTTTATGTTTGTATAACTGACAATGGCGACGGAATTACAAAAACAAAAAGTGAATTGAATGAATCTTCTGGAATCTCACTAGAAAATATAAATGAACGCTTAAAAATTATCAATGGCAATCAATGCGAAAAGAAGCTTCTGCACGTGCGAACGCTACGAAATGACACAGGAATGGCTTTAGGTACACGAAGTTGTCTTAGAGTTCCGCTTATTCAAATTTAAAAACCTTCAACCTTCATGTTTAGCATGAGTTTCACACGATTATAAATGTTAGGTAATTTTGATCTGAATTCATCTGGTGTTTCAAAGAAATGTTCAATCAAAACTGATAAAAACTCGTACTGATTTTCAAACGCATACTCACGCAAATATTTCATTTCAATCAAACGTTTTTGCGCCTCTTTTTTTCGCAATGAAAGTAATAGTAGTTTATAATGTTTTAAAAAATGTGATGCATGATAACTATCTTCTGTCAAAAAACTAAAGTGCAATGCATGTGTAAGTTCATGAATTCCTAAATTTAGATTATCATCTTCAATTTTAATTCCTTCTTCAAAATCTTCCCAAGAAAATACAATAGTTTTATAGGTTGGATTTGCTTCTCCTTTATGAAATTGCTTTGTAACATTAGAAAAATAATGCTCCGGATATACCAAAATCGTTTCAAACTTCGACAATAAATACCTGCTAAAACCAAACGTAAGCATAATTGCTGTTGCAGAAATCAACAATTGCATTCGTTCTGTAACAAACAAATTTTCACGCCCAACAAATGTATGATAGCGAATAAATCGTAAAACTCTATGTTCAAAAACACGTTGCTCTTTTGGCGTCAATTTACTATAAAATGATATTTCTTTTACAATAATAGCGCGCTGCTTTTCAGTAAACGCATCCGCAAACAACACAAAACGATGCATATTTGTTGATCTATAAAAAAATCCTTTAATAAGGTGTAGAAGCAATAGTGAAAATTTAAAAAATACACGCAGTAACAGTACTCGGTATTGGTTAATACTAAAATTAGATAGCTAAAATAATTATTCTACGTTATAAAATGTACAATAGTTATGAAAATTAATCAGAGTTCTATATAAAGTATTCGCAAGCCACTTTGGACAATAAAAAATAGTAATCAATTGAAAAATAGGCGTATTTAAAAAGTAATACCAAATGGATTTTAAAATGATTGATAAAAAATTGAATTATAGTTGCTTTATGTGATATAGAAAGCATAGCCATAGCTACGGTTCTGTTTTATGTTGAAACATAAAGGAAATAGAAACGATTTTAAACTGTCATTTTAAAGTTTACTTGGTATAAATTAGTTAAAAAATAAAAACCACATTAGTTTACTATGTAATTTATTGTATAATTCCATACTTTTATAAAATCTAATTAAGACTGATAATGAAAATTACACCAACCATAAAATATATTGCATTCGCACTTCTGTTTGCATTTGTTAGCTGTTCTGACGATGACAATACGATAACGCCAGTTGCTTCCGATCCAAATCCAACTCCTGATCCTAATCCAGTTTCACTGACTAATGAAGTAGAAATATACGTAGCGGACAAAATTCATAACAATCTCACACTTGCTGTTGTAAACGGTTCTGATTCGGCTTTTTTACTTGACAAAACTGGTCAGAAAGTACATGAATTTACATTTGATGATCGTTTAGGGAATGACTTAGAGATTTTGCCCAACGGAAAAATGCTAGGAATTTTTAAAGATCCTGCTGCTACAATTATATTTGGTGGTCATGGCGGAAAAGTGAAAATCTTAAACTCAGATGGTTCGGTAGATTGGGAGTATTTTTTAAGTTCTGATGATTTTGTTTTGCATCATGATGTAGAAATGTTGCCAAATGGAAATGTATTATTATTAGTTTGGGAACGTATTAGCGAAACCATCCAAGAACCACATGGTTCTATAAATAGTGGCAATATTTATACAGAAAAAATCATGGAAATCAATCCTACCACAAACTCAATTGTTTGGGAATGGAGAAGTTGGGAACACATCGTTCAAGATGAAGATCCAGCACTTTTAAATTATGGTGTTGTAAGTCAAAATCCACACAAAATACACATCAATTACAATCCAGCAAGTAACGGCGATATCATGCACGCAAATGGTTTTGATTATGATGAAACCAAAGATGTCATTTATTTAAGTGTCAACTTTTTTAGTGAAGTTTGGGTTATAGATCACAGCACAACTACCGCAGAAGCTACCACAAGTACTGGCGGAAATTACGGAAAAGGTGGCGATTTATTATACCGATTTGGAAATCCATTAGCATATGACAATACCGTTGGAGAAGTGCGAAGTGATCGCAATCACTATCCAAATTTATTAGAAAATGGCGTTCCAGGAGAAGGAAACATTCTATTGTACGTAAACGGATTAAGCGCAGGTTTTTCCAAAGTATTAGAACTTGAAATGCCCGCAACTTTTACGCTTACGCCAGATGTTGACAATGAACCAAATTTAGTTTGGTCGTATGAAAACACAGATATATTCTCTAATAAAATATCTGGTGCTGAACGTTTATCCAATGGAAACACATTAATCTGTGAAGGTGATTTTGGTTTTTGGGAAATCACTCCTGAAAAAGAAATTGTTTGGAAATACAATGGCGGCGATGGCGCAGGTTTTTGGAGAGCGTACGATTTTGAAGTAGACGATCCTAGATTGGCAAATTTTGGATTTTAATACATAAAATTTCGCTCAGACGAGTTAATTGCAAATATGAGTATCACATAAAAATAATACTAGCTTTTTTTTGTAACGTATGCATAATTTTATGCACTAACTTTTAGTACCAAAGCAAAAAAGAAACGTATGAACATTACACAGCTATTCAACCGAAACTTCGTACGATTTGGAATTCCTGCCTTATTATTTTCCATTCTTATTATTTATGTAAAATCACCGTACTTTCAAGCAAATACCGATATTTTAACTTTAGGGATTTCGCTCGATTTATTAGTCACAATTCCGATTATTTACTTCTTATTAATTCGAAAAACTACCATTCCCAAAACAACAATTGTCCCAATGATGATTGTTGGTTTGCTCATTGGAATCTTTGTATTGCCAGAAACAAATCATCAATACCTCAACTTTTTTAAAACGTGGTTTCTTCCAATCATAGAAATTAGTGTTGTCACTTTTGTCATTGTAAAAATGCGAAAAGCAATCCTTTTTCATAAATCACAAGAAAACAGTACGCTGGATTTTTTCACTACCTTAAAAAAAACATGTGCAGAAATACTTCCGAAACCAATTGTAATTCCTTTTGCTACTGAAATTGCGGTTTTTTACTATGGATTTTTCAATTGGAAACGTAGAAAATTAGCCGAAAACGAATTTAGCTATCACAAAGAAAGTGGCTCAATCACATTGTTTTATATGTTCATTATGCTTATCGCGATTGAAACTGTACCAATTCACTTTTTGCTGGCAATGTGGAATCCTATCGTTGCGTGGATTTTGACAATTTTAAGTATCTATTCAGGTTTTCAAATATTTGGATTTGTAAGATCGATGACAAAACGACCAATTGAAGTTACAAAAGACACCTTGCTTTTACGTTACGGAATTATGCATGAAGCCGAAATTCCGCTAAGTGAAATCAAAGAAATAAAACTTTATAAAAAATCATTCACAGAAGAAGATAATAGTATGCGGTTTTCCTTATTGGGCGAAATGGAAAGTCACAATATTCTAATAGAAATTCACAACGAACAAACACTTCACGGACTATTCGGTATTAAAAAACAGTTCACAAAATTGGCACTTCATGTTGACAAAGATGTAGCTTTTAAAACGTATGTTGATACCGCTTTGAATCTTCAAAAAGAAACAAAAGCCAATCTTTCAATACTTTAATTTTTAAATCATTTAATTATTTAATCACCTATAACTTCCCACATCTTATCCGCATTCAAGCGAAAGCTTTGTACATAATCAAAACGACATTGATTTGGTGCAATAATAGACAAAAATGATTGTTGCTTTTTATCACGATACAAATGATAAATCTCACCAACAATTGGCTCAAAATTAAACTTCGCGCTGTAAATCAAGTTATTATACTCAAACTTTTCCATCAACGCATCGTACTCAGCTTTGAGTTCCTCGTACTTCGCCTTTACTTGCTTATTTACTTTATCAATATTGACATTTTTCCACGTGACTGTATCTGGTGTGGTAATTACAGGCGCACCAACGCCTGTTGCATATGGTTTTAACGCCGCATCATATTTTTGCGTTTCTTCGTCAAAAACTACATTATCTGGCTTTTTATCTTCTTCTTGCATGTTCTTTTTCTTTTAATAATCATCAGGATTCGCGATGATTGCTTGTGCTCTATTTTTTAACGCTTCTAACTTTGTTTTGTCCATTTTATCTAACAAACTAAACATCATTGTCATGCGTTGATTATCTTTCAAATATTCTCTTTTCTCGTCTAAAAAATTCCAATATAACGAATTGAATGGACATGCATTTTCCTCCGTTTTTTTAGACACTTTATAGGCGCAACCTTTGCAGTAATTGCTCATTTTATTAATATAGCTTCCGCTAGAAACATACGGTTTTGTCGCAACCAATCCGCCATCTGCAAACTGACTCATGCCGCGTGTATTGGTAATTTCAACCCATTCTATCGCGTCAATATAAATACCTAAATACCATTCGTCAACCGCGTCAGGATGCATTTGTGTCAGCAACGCAAAATTTCCTGTAATCATCAAACGTTGAATATGATGCGCATACGCGTTTTCCAAACTTTGCGTAATTGCGTGTTTCAAACAATTCATCTTCGTATTTCCTGTCCAATAAAAATCTGGAAGCGAATTTGTATTATTTAAGGCATTCAAAGTTCTATAATTTGGCATTTGTTTCCAATACATTCCGCGCATATATTCTCGCCAACCCAAAATTTGTCGAACAAAACCTTCTACTTGCGAAATATCAATTGTTTCTTTATTTGCTCGCCAATAGGAAATTACAGTTTCTATTACTTCTTTCGGATGTAACATTTTTGAATTCATCGCAAATGACAATCGACTGTGAAATAAAAAACGTTCTTCTGTGTGCATTGCATCTTGATAATCGCCAAAATGAACCAACAATTCATCACAAAAATAATCCAACAAATCTAAAGAATCTTCTCTATTTGTCGTCCAAGGAAAATTAGCAACATCAATACTTCCAATCGTTTCAATTTCGGCTTTCTGAATCATTTCATAAATAGCTGAAACCGAATTTTTAAGTTGTTTTTCTGGCGGAATTTCGGGCAATCCTTTCCACTTCTTACGATTACTTTGGTCAAAATTCCACTTTCCTCCTTCCGGATTTTTCTCCGTAAGCATCATAATATCGTATTTCTTTCGCATATCGCGATAAAAATATTCCATTACAAATTGTTTCTTTCCTTCAAAGAATTCTGCAAAATCGGTTCGTGACGTTAAAAAATGTTCCGTGTCATAAACTTCTGTTTCAATAGAAACTTCTTGACAAAATGACTTCAATTGCACATCCAAACGATATTCGTCAGGCAACTGATATTCAAACTTTTCTATGTTGTGTTCTTTAATGAGAAGTTTCAAATTGGCTACCAAATCGTGTTGATTTTTTTCAGAATCCAACGTAAAATATACAACGTTGTGGTTTTCACGTTGCAACCAATCTGAAAACGAACGCATACTTTTAAAAAACGCCACCACTTTTTGAATATGATGTTTTACATAATTCGTTTCTTGTTTCATTTCAGCCATAAAATACACAACTTCCGCATCGGTATTTTGATACCAAGAATGTTCATGATTCAGTTGATCGCCAAGTATAAATCGAAGTGTTTTCATATGTTTTTTCTAAAATAAACTTGTTTGTAACCAAAGGTTTTGAAACTTCTTATTCGCGTCATATCGTTCTGCCTGAAGCTTCACATTAAACGTTCTATTCCTCGGATCGTTTCCAACGCCAGCAACATACAACCAATTTCCGTAATTGCTGTGAACGTCATAATCGAGTAATAAAGATTCAAAATATGCTGCGCCAATTCGCCAATCTAGTTGCAAAGTTTTGGCAAAATACGAAGCTACATTTTGGCGTCCGCGATTGCTCATCCAACCTGTGTGTTTCAATTCTAACATATTTGCGTTTACAAAAGGTTCAGCAGTTTCGCCATCAATCCATTGTTGAATTAATTTTTGATCTCGATTCCAATCGTAGGTTTTATGCAAAATTCCTTCCAACTTAAAAATATTATTTTCGTGTTTTAGAGAAATATATTTAAAAAAGTCGCGCCAAATCAATTCAAAAATCATCCAATAGGTCGATTGATTCTTTACAATTTCTGATTCGTATTTTTGAATTTCGTGGTAAATCATTCGTGGCGATAAACTTCCATTTGCTAACCAAGCGGAGAATTTAGAACTATAATCTTTTCCAACCAATCCGTTTCGTGTTTGCTTATAATAAGATAACTTTTTGGTTTCCCAAGTATAATTTTTCAAACGTTGCAAACTTGCTTTTTCGCCACCATTAAAGGGAAAAGCGGTTCGTGCGTCTTGTTCAAATTCGGTTAATCCTAATACTTTCAATGTTGGCACTTTCGTGAGATGCGCCACACGGTTTGTTGCTACCATTTTTGCAACTGTTTCTATCGGACGAATGTTTGCGTATTTCTCACACTTCTTTCGAAATCCTGTGAAAACTTGCGGAATCTTCTCAATTTCATACGGAATATCTGCTGGATGATACAAAAACTGATCGTAACTTTCAATGAAATTTATTTCCGTTTCAACGTTTGACTTTACATTTTCAAAAACTTCAACTTCTTCCGAAGTCCATTCTTTTTGTAAATACACAGACGTAATTTTATGCAATTTTATAAATTCAGGAATTAAATTTTCAGGCTTTCCAACATGAATAAAAAGCGAAATATTCAAATCGTTCAATGCTACTTGTAAACTTTCAACAGATTCAATCAAAAATTGCGCTCGGTATTTCTCTGTTTTCACAAATCCAAACCGATCTTTTTCAAAATGACGCGGATCAAAACAATAAATTGCCATCACAAAATCATTTTCTTTGGCAGCTTTTACCAACGAAATTTGATCGTGAATCCGCAAATCATTTCTGAACCAAACCAAACCTGTTTTAGTCATCTTTTTTATTTTTATTTCTGCGACAGCGTTCGCTACAATATTGAACTTCGTCCCAAACGCGTTCCCACTTTTTTCGCCAATTAAAAGGTAATTGGCAAACTTTACATAATTTTGATGGCAAGTGCGTTTTCTTCATATTTTATTTTGTTTAACAAATATACTAAATAATTAAACAAAATGTTTTTCAAAGTTGAAATTTGTATATTTAGAACGCTAATTTGAAATGATTATGAATATTAAGTATACGCTTGGCGCGATTGTTTCCATTCCGTTGTTGCCGATTTTATATTTTCAAGGAAAGAAAATTCAAAAAACGATTCCGCAATTACCTGAAGCAACAGGAATTGAAGGAATTTGCACCGTTTCAAGCAATCAAACTTTTCAATTAATTACTATTGGCGAAAGCACGATTGCTGGCGTTGGCGCAACTACACATGAAAATGGATTTACGGGAACGCTCGCGAAAGCATTATCCGAAAAATTAGTCAAAAATATTTCATGGAAAGTGTATGCAAAAAGCGGATATACAGCAAAACGTGTCAAAGAAAAAATCATTCAAAACATTCATGAAAAGTTTGCGGATATCATTGTCATTGGACTTGGCGGAAATGATAGTTTTAAATTAAATTCTCCTAAAAAATGGAATAGAGCTATTCGAGAATTGATTGCTACACTTCGTGAAAAATATCCCGAAACGCCCATTTTTTTCATCAATATGCCGCCAATTAAAGAGTTTCCTGCATTTACAAATACGATTAAATTTGTGATGGGAAATTTAGTGTTACACTTTAGCAAAGAACTCAAAAAAGTTGTGAACGATTTTGACAATGTGCATTACTATTCAAAACCCATTGTATTTAATGAGTATATTGAAAGTATGAATTTAGACGCAACAACTGCCGATTTTTTCAGCGATGGCATACATCCGTCAGAATTTGCATATCAAATTTGGGCAAAAGATGTGGCGAATTATATGTTGGAAGAAAAGATTTTAACTTGAATAAATCATTTTAGAAAAATAGTTAAAAAATATGTCCTCTTTTATCTTTTGGGAAACGTCTTAGAGATATAAATCTATAAAAACACAAAATTATGAAAGAATTTATGATGATTTTCACTGGAGCAGATTACGCTGATTTAGGGCTTTCGCCAGAGGAATTACAAAACCGAATGGGAAAATGGTTTGCTTGGGGAAATAAAATGGAAGAAGCAGGAATTCTTCGTGGAGGAAACGCGTTGAATCCTCAAATTCGTAGAATTGTTGGTAAAAATAGAACCGTAACTGATATTACTTCTGCGGAAGTGAAAGAAATAATTGGCGGTTATTACATCGTTGTTGCCAAAGATTTTGACGCTGTACAAGAAATTGCACAAGATTTTCCCGATTACGATTTAGACGGAACTGTTGACATCAGAGAAGTAACCGTTTTTGAACATCATTAAGAAATGGAATCAAAACTCATAGACCATTTATTCCGACATCACAGTGGAAAAATGGTCTCTGTGTTAACTCGAATTTTTGGACTTTCCAATCTTGAAATTATTGAAGATGCCGTACAAGATACGTTTGTAAAAGCCAGCATTTCGTGGCGAAAACAACAACCTGAGAATCCAGAAGCTTGGTTAACGAAAGCGGCTAAAAACAGAGTTTTGGATATTTTCAGGAAACTGAAAGCGGACAGAAAACTACTTCCCAATTTGCAGCAAAGTCGCGATTTTATTGCTGTAAACGAACTTTTTTTAGATCCTGAAATTGAAGATGCACAATTGCGTATGATTTTTACGGCGTGTCATCCAAATTTAGATCCGCGTGATCGAATTTCGTTTGCACTGAAAACAGTTTCAGGTTTTAGCATTAAAGAGATTTCTTCTGCATTGTTAACCAAAGAAGAAACCGTAAAAAAACGATTGTCTCGCGCACGAAAAACGATTCAAAAAGGAACTATTAAATTTCACATTCCGCAAGGAAAAGCATTGCCCGAACGTTTGGAAAGCGTCATGGAAGTTTTGTATTTGATTTTTAATGAAGGTTTTCATTCCAATGCAAAAGAAACCTTGATTCGGAAAGAATTGTGCGGTGAAGCCATGCGATTGTGCAAAATGTTGCTCAAAAACGAACATACACGAACTTCCGCTGCGTACGCTTTGTTTGCATTGATGTGTTTTCATTCAGCACGTTTGGAAGCGAAAATAAATTCGTCAAATGAAATTCTCGATTTAAAACATCAAGATCGCAGTTTGTGGCATTTACCATTAATTCAACTCGGAAATACAATAATGAATAAAGCGGTTCAAAATACTGAATATTCTTGTTATCATTACGAAGCCGCTATTGCCGCCGAACATTTACGCGCTTCAAATTTTGAAGAAACCGATTGGGAAAAAATTTTGTATTGGTATGAGTTTTTGTACGAAATGCAACCAATTCCGATTCACGTATTGACAATGGCGGTTGTGTGTTTGCAGGATTCAAAATTCGCTAAAGCAAAAAACTATTTAGATCAACTTGAAGCTTCCGATTTTGAACAACGAAGTTATTTGTATTATGGAACACTTTCAGATTATTATCATTCTACAGAAAACATAGAAAAAGCTATCATACATCTTGATTTGGCGTTAAAAACGGTTACAAATTCTCTTGAAAAAGAATATTTACAGAGGAAACGAATGGTTTTAACTTCTTAAAATTGAAATGAAAATTGTAGTTTTACGTTTAATTACACATTATTTTAAACACTTATGAGATTTACTTTTACACTATTATCATTGTTTCTTGTTGGAAATATATATTTCGCGCAAGCACAAAAATCAGATCCGACTCAAGAACCAAAAGCGGCAATTATTGTAACGATTAATGGAAAAGAACATACAGTTTCTGAAGGCGATGAAATAAAGCAAGATGGAACTACGGTTTCTGTAACACTTTCAGCATCGAAAACCTTTAACAACGGAACGATTTCTTTTGAGTATCCAACAAGTTTTGCTTTCGAATATGAAGAATCTATTGGATACAAAAACTGGACTTTTGACGGGAATAATTTTGTGATTATGTACTTTGAAATCTCAGAAGAAAATACGTTGGATAGCTTTGTTGATGAAATTTCAGGACGTTTTGGAAAATCGAATTGCAAAATAGAACAGAAATCGTTGCAACTTGGTAAAAGAATGTTAGACGGAAAAAGAATCAATGTAAATTTGATGGGCGAAAAATTGACTTTAGATTTATTGGAAATCAAAATGAAAGACGGACAAACTCGAATTATCGCGTTTCAAGATTCTAATGACGATTATGGAAATCCAACCGATGAAGGAAAAGATACTATTGAATTGATTGATAAAACGATTTCGTATAAAAAGTAAAATTTACCAATATATATAAAACGTTCGCTTGAATTTTCTCGCGAACGTTTTTTTATGAAGTATATTCAATCTTTTTTGGAGATGAAGCAATAATATTTCTTAAATTGAAAACAATTCTAACCAACTAACAATCAAATGAAAATCAATTCCCTTACTTCAAAATTCAGTATGTTTTTCGCTGTTATTTTTCTAATTTCTTGTGGAGATAAAACAAAGCAAGAAAACCCTGAGACAACAACTGAAACCACTTCAGAAGCTTCCGATACAACTGCGGAAACTCCAAAAGAAGACACTACTTATTATTCTTGGGTTGATAATATTAACGTTAGAGATGCTTCAAATACGAAAGGAAAAGTTGTTGGAACGTATAGCGCTGAAGATGCATTAGAATTTACAGGAGTCAAATCTGATCATAAAGATATTATTACACTTAGAGGTGTTGCGTATAATGATAATTGGCTAAAAATCACTACAAAAGACAACAAAGAAGGTTGGGTTTTTGGTGGCGCTGTAAAACATGAAGACGAAATAAAAGGAAATGGAATTATTACAAATGAGAAATTTGACTTTCCACACTTTGGGAGTTTTGATCTCAATTCTTGGACAGATTTAGGCGTTACAAAAACACAAGGTGGCGACGCAGAAACTTCTACATATCGATATATGAAAGACAATCAAATTCTGGAAATTGAAAAAACGGATGTTGGCGAATATGGCTATTATTATACCTACAGATTGATGGATGCAAAAAATACGCTTCAAAAAGAACGAAAATTTAGTTTTGAAGCTGGTATGGGAGACACAGGAACTATGATGGAATTGACTGAAGTCGTGAAAAATTTTACCAATAAAAAACAATATGCGCGCAAACAAATGCTTACCAAACATTTTATGCAATTAAACGCCAGACCAGAAATGGTAAACGGCAATTGGGAAGAAACTGCCTTGATAGATGAGAGCAAAATAGCATTTGCAAAACCTTTACAAATTATTAGTGATTTTGTGTCTTTACCAAAAGAAGTTGATATTGATAGTGGTTGTAGTTGTACGTTTAGAACGCATCCGAAAGACTATGAAACAGTCATCTTTTTTAGTACAATTGAAGAAGCTCCAAAAGCGTTTGCCGCAATTAGAATTGATGGAAAAAACATCCTTTTAAAAAGTAAAAAAGTAAAAAATCCCGATTATAAACGCGGTGATTATCATGCACATTATTACAATGATACGTACGATTTAAAAATTATTGCCTTTAGAAATGGAGAACCCGAAACTGAAAGTCAAGAATATGCTGGCACGATGCAACTTACCTCAAAAGACGGAACTGTACATATAGATATCAACACGTTTGGCGTTTGTGGTTGCTAAAATAGTCTAGCATTTTCATCTTTGAAACACATGAATATAGACGAATTAAAATTTGAAAAATTAGATTTTTCTGATGTAAAAACCTTAGCAAATTGGGCGCAACAAGAAGGTTGGAATGTTGGTGCGCACGATGTAGAAGTCTATTTTACCACTGATCCTGATGGTTTTTATGGTTTTCATTACAACAGCGAACTTATTGCTGGCGGATCTATTGTTTCCTATAATGGCGAATTTGGCTTTATGGGATTTTTCATTGTAAAACCCAACTACAGAGCGCACGGAATTGGCAGAAAATTATGGTATCAAAGGCGTGACATGTTGCTTTCGCGATTAAACAAAAATGCCGCAATCGGAATGGATGGAGTTGTCGCAATGCAATCGTTTTATCAAAAAGGTGGTTTTGAAATTGCTTTTAGAGATGTTCGGTACGAGAAAAAAGGAACTGCTTTTACTATTGACTCAAATATTTCTTCTATTGAAGCTACCGATTTTGAAAATATCTTGGCATATGACAAACAATGTTTTGGATTTTCGCGTCCACAATTTTTAAAACCTTGGTTACAGCTTCCGCTGAATAAAACATTCAAATATGTTGAAAATGGCGAGTTAAAAGGATTTGCAATTGTTCGGAAAGCGACGATTGGCTATAAAATTTGTCCGCTATTTGCTGATAATCTAAAAACCGCTGACGAACTTTATAAAGCGTGTTTAAATGCTGTTTCTGGAGAATTGCTTTATATTGATATTCCGATGATTAATGAAGATGCAAAAGCACTTGTAAAAAAGCATGAAGCAACGTATATTTTTGAATGTGCGCGTATGTATTTAGGAAATCCGCCAAAAGTTGATGTCAACAAAATTTTTGGAATTACTACTTTTGAACTTGGTTAAAACAATACAAATAAAACAATGGAACATTCAAAAATAGAAGAAGCGTATAATGAAACTTTTGGTGGACTTACCATGTTTTACAGAGATTGCGAACTGAATCCTTATTTCATTTCAAAATACACAAAGAATCAAATTTTGCAGGAAAGAGGATTTACAGATGTTTCCACTTTTGCGGAAGGACTTAGCACAAATTTACGTTATGCAATTGCTTCCAACAAAGCTAGAGATTTGACACAAATAAATCCAAATGTCAAAAAATATGGTTTTTGCATTATTCAGTCATCATCTCATTATAAAGTGTTGGATATTTACAAAATTGGCGCGCAAACTCAAATTCTATTGCTTCATTTTGATGAAAAATTTAC
The DNA here is from genome assembly GCF_009901525.1 of Kordia antarctica. NCBI lineage: Bacteria > Pseudomonadati > Bacteroidota > Flavobacteriia > Flavobacteriales > Flavobacteriaceae > Kordia > Kordia antarctica. Next base: position 4,476,813 of record NZ_CP019288.1, on the reverse strand, counting down.
ACCTGTTTTTAGCGGAACCAAATCAAATATTGAAGAAAATGTTATCAAAAAAGGGCGTGAAAGTTTTGACAAGAAACTACAAATGAAACCGAACGTTTTTTTAAATGAAGATGAATGGAAACAACGCACACAATTTCCTATTGGAATGTCTGATGCTGGAGATTTTTTCTTGGCTTCCGCCGATAAAACAAGTGGCGAGAAAATGTCAAACGCTTCAACAACCGAAGAAGCAGAAATACCGAAAACGACCAATGTTTCCGAAAAGCCATCAAACCAAAGAAAAGAAAAAAAGTCTTTTTGGAAACGATTGTTTGGATAACTATTTTGTTTACGAGTTGAATTACAAAGAATAAAACACACATGATACATTTAATCGTCGGAAATACTGGCGCAGGAAAAACAACGTATTCCAATCAATTAAAAGAAGAAACAAAAGCTATTATTTTTTCTATTGATACTTGGAATCATACACTTTTTATACCTGATAAGAAACCAACTGATGGACTCGATTGGTTTTTAGAACGTATTGAACGTGTAGAATCAATCATTCAAAATTTGGTGGCGCAACTTGAAGCTTCAAACACAGATTCAATTTTAGATTTAGGTTTGTCAAAATACGAACATCGAGAAAAGTTTAGAACATTCGCACAAGCAAATAATTTAAACATCAAACTTCACTTTTTAGATCTTTCTGCGGAAACGCGCTGGAAACGTATCTCAACTAGAAACGAGGAAAAAGGCAACACATTTGAATTTGAAGTTACCCGCGAAAATTTTGATTTTATGGAAACTTGGTTTGAAATTCCAACTGATGAAGAACTGAAAGATGGAATCGTCATAAAACGCTAAAAAATCAACATTCATCACGCTAAAGCGATGAAATACACTACCTTTGCGCAAAATTTACACAGTTATGTCTACTTTTCAGGAATTTGACTTATCAAATCAATTGCAATTTGCCATTGAAGACTTAGGTTTTACAACGCCAACGCCAATTCAAGAACAATCGTTCTCAGTAATTCGTGGTGGAAAAGATGTTGTGGGAATTGCGCAAACAGGAACAGGAAAAACATTTGCTTACATGTTGCCAATATTGCGCGATTTGAAATTCTCGAAACAAGTAAATCCGCGAGTTTTAGTCATCGTTCCAACGAGAGAATTGGTGGTTCAAGTGGTAGATCAAATTCAATTGTTTGCAAAATATATCAATATCCGAACTCTTGGCGTTTATGGAGGCGTTAATATGAATGCGCAAATGCAAATTTTAGCACAAGGCGTAGATATTGTCGTAGCAACTCCAGGACGATTATACGATTTGGTTTTGGGTAGAGCTTTGCAATTAAAATCTATCAAAAAATTAGTGATTGATGAAGTAGATGTGATGTTGGATTTAGGTTTCCGATACCAGATTACAAACATTCTCGAATTACTTCCTGAACAACGTCAAAACATTATGTTTTCGGCAACAATGACAGATGATGTAAGTGATTTGATTGATGATTTCTTTTCTGCGCCACACAAAATTTCTATCGCAGTAAGCGGAACACCATTAGAAAATATTTCGCAAACATGTTATCCTGTTGAGAACTTTTACACGAAAGTGAACTTACTAATTCATCTTTTAAAAGATAAAGAAACCTATAGTAAAGTGCTGGTTTTTATCTCGAATAAAAGAATCGCAGATAGATTGTTTGATTGTTTGAAACCTGATTTCGGAGAAGAAGCTTGCGTGATTCATTCCAACAAAACTCAAAATTACCGTTTACGTTCTATCAGTCAATTCAACGAAGGTCAGAACCGAATTTTAGTCGCAACAGACGTAATGGCACGTGGATTGGATTTAGATATGATTACGCACGTTATCAACTTTAACACGCCAAACTATCCTGAAAATTACATGCACCGAATTGGTCGATCGGGACGAGCGGAAGCGAAAGGAAATTCGATTTTATTCTACACAGAAAAAGAAAGAGAAGATAAAGAAACGATTGAAACGTTAATGAATTACGAAATTCCTGAATTGGAGTTTCCCGAAGAAGTTGCGATTTCGACAGTTTTAGCGCCAGAAGAGCAAACGAAGATTCACGAAAATAACAATCCTTCAAAAACTTCAGGATTGGCACCAGGTTTTCACGAAAAGAAAGACAAGAATAAGAAAACCAATCAAGGTGGTTCGTACCGAAAAGAAATCGAAAGGAAATATAAAAAGCCGAAAACTCGAGGCGATAAGAATTATAACATGCGGAATAAAAAGAAGTAGGTTTCAGTTGTCGGTTTTTCAGTTATGAGTTATGAATTATGAGTTGAATAAACAAATTAACGAATACACGAACAAACAAATCAACAAAAAATCAAAAAGTGAAAAGTGAAAAACTAAAAGTTAAAAAGTTAAAATAACTAGCAACTAGCAACTAGCAACTAGCAACTAGCAACTAGCAACTAGCAACAAAATAAAAAACTTCCATTTGTAGCAACAATTCCTTATATTTGTAGTAACGTAGGATTATAAACCCAATCGTTATGAAACGAGCATGTCTAAATATTATCATTTAAAGTAATGATTAATAGCGAACTGCATGTGACCGTTGAAAAACAATATATGCTAACACATGAAAAATATTCAAGGAAACATTAAACATTTGCGAGCGCTCAAAGGTTTCTCTCAGGAACGCTTTGCAGAAGAATTAGGTTGGTCGCGTTCAATGGTTGGCTCGTATGAAGAAGGTCGTTCCGAACCGCCAATTGATCGCTTGATTGATGTTTCAAACTATTTCAATTTACCGATTGATATTCTCGTCAAAAACGATCTCACACAAGCCAAAGATAGTTCGTTTATGCAACTAGGAAATCAACGCTTGTTATTTCCGATTACGGTAGATGAAAATGATGAAGAACTCATAGAGATTATTCCAACAAAAGCTTCCGCTGGATATTTGGCAGGGTATGCAGATCCTGAATATATTGAACAATTACAGAAAATAAAATTACCGTTTTTACCAACAGGAACACATCGTGCATTTCCCATAAAAGGAGATTCTATGTTGCCTGTAAAAGATGGCTCGTACATTGTTGCAAAGTTTGTAGATGATTTTACTGATGTAAAAGATGGACGTACGTATATTGTCTTGACGAAAAATGATGGATTAGTGTACAAACGTGTGTATAAGCACTTTACAGGACTTGCATTGTTATTAAGCAGTGACAATAAAGCATATAAGGAATATCATGTTCCGATGGAAGAAATTTTGGAAATTTGGGCGTTTACGTGTTGCATTAATACGCAAGAATATGATGAAAAAGAATTGAAACTAAGCAGTATTATGTCCATGTTTAGAGAATTGCAAGTGGAACTAGAAGCTGTTAGCAAAATGTCGTAATTGTATGTCTAAAACCCAAATGTATACCATAATTGATGTTGAAACTACAGGACGTAGCAATCAAATCACGGAGATTTCTATTTTTAAGTTTGATGGAACTAAAGTTGTGGACGAGTTTACTTCTTTGGTGAATCCGAACGCGCTCATTCCTCCGTATATTACAACGTTGACAGGAATTGACAATGCGCTCGTTGCCAATGCGCCAACGTTTGCAGAAATCGCAGAAGAAGTGTTAAGCATTACGAAAGACACGATTTTTGTAGCGCATAATGTCAATTTTGATTACAACGTAATTCGCAATGAATTTAAAGCAATCGAAATTGATTTTAGAAGCAAAAAACTGTGTACAGTTCGGTTATCGCGCGCGTTACTTCCTGGACATAAATCTTATAGTTTAGGGAAATTATGCAAGTCGTTGGAAATTCCACTTTCGGACAGACACCGAGCTAGAGGCGACGCAGCAGCAACCGTACTTTTGTTTGAATTATTGTTAGAACAAGAAGCCGCAGAAGCAACTTTTCAGAAGTTTTTAAAACCGAGTTCTAAGGAAGCGACACTTCCACCACATTTACCAAGTAAAATTTTTGAAGCCTTGCCAATACAAGCAGGCGTGTATTATTTTAAGAATAAAAAAGGTAAGATTATTTATGTTGGAAAAGCAAAAAATATACAAAAACGTGTGTTGAGTCATTTTTATAATAAATCTAAAAAAGAACTTGATTTGTGTAGAGAAACCGCAGATATTGATTTTGAATTATCAGGAAGTGAATTGGTTGCTTTATTGATGGAAGATTCAGCAATAAAACATCATTATCCAATATATAATAGTGCTTCTAAACGAAAGACAAAAAGTTATGCGATTTTTGAGTATTCCGATCGTGGCGGCGTGAAACATTTGGCGTTTAATGATGCCAAAATCATTCAGAATCCGTTGATTACTTTTTACAATATTCGCGATTGTAGAACGTATTTGGAACGTTTATGTATGCAATTTGAATTGTGTCCGAAGTATTGTCATTTGCAAGAAAATGTTCGGGAATGTTCGCACTTTTTGATTCAATCCTGTAAAGGAGTTTGCAAAAAAGAAGAAGCTGTCGAAGTCTACAATGAACGTGTTGATTTGGCAATTTCGCATTCGCTAGAAGCTTCTCAAAATGTGGTCATTAAACAAAAAGGACGAAACGCCAACGAAGAAGCGTTTGTGTTAGTCAAAAACGGTTTGTATTTAGGCTACGGATTTGTGGATTTGGATGTACAAATAAATCACACCGACGAATTGGAACATCATCTCATCAAACAAAAAGACAATGTAGATGTGCAACGTATTTTGCGGAAGGTGTTGTTGGAGACTAAGGTTGGGAAGGATTTGGTTTTTGGGGTTGGTTGAGAAATTCAACTATATCTAATACATAAAATAAGTATTAATTCAAACAATAGGAATTTGGAACGAAAGTTTAGTTTTAACATTAGCGAAAAAAAATGCCAGAAATTGAGAACATAAAATATTTTGCGCTTTTAGAGGAATTTGAAACCTCTCATAAGTTGATTAAGTTAGGTTTTGGTGAGTTACAAAATATCAATCTCAGCAATGGTTTTTACTTTCTTCCTTTTCAACTTTTATCGCAAGGATTTGAGAGATTTATGAAAGCCTATATCTGTTTAGGTCACCTTCATAAACACGAAAAACTTCCAAACTCTAAATATATTAAAAATTTAGGACACGATTTAGAGAAATTATTGAAGGAAATAATCGAGAATTATTACCGAGATTTTAATAGGTCTCAATTTAATTTAGATAATGAATTTATCCAAACAGATTCGGATTTAAAAGAACTTCTTTTTATACTTTCAGAATTCGGAAAATTAGCTAGATATCACAATTTTGATTTAATCACGGATAATGCAAAAATTGGAGTTAATACAACACAATTGTGGGAAGCGTTTGAAAACAAAGTTCTTAACTCAAAAGATTATGAAAAACTGATGGATTTTAATTTAAGTCATGAAGTTTATAATAAAATATCCACTTACATAATTGTAGTATTTGAAAAGTTTATTTCAGCAATTTCAAGACAATTTATTTTTAAGTGTTTGGGACAAAAAGGCATACAATTATCAGCATCAACATTTTTCGATTTTGGAATGTTATGTGAAAAGGATTTTGGTAAAAAGGATTACCGAAGTCAAACTACGAAATATAAAGAAACGCCAAAAAAAGTCCACAAAAGAACAATACTTGACGACATTCAGCGAAATATAAATCCTGAATTCAAATCAAAGAAGATCTTGAAATCGGAATATAATGGCGACTGGCCTTTTTATGCAGACAAAGTTATTATTGAGTGCAGACAAAGTCATTGGTGTATTGTAACAATAGACGGATTTGACTATGCTTTGAATGGTTCAGCGAAAGGACGCTATAAACTAGAAAACCCGCACGATGCAGGAATGGCAATTCTAGGAAAAAGTATATCCAATTTTATAAAAATGGCATTAGAATTAAATACTACGTAAAAACATTAAGACGACTAATTACTTAAAAAAGAACTGAGCAATAAAATTAATTACCAATTTGGTAACTTTTTAGTACATTTGTATAAAACAACAATAATGTGAGAGTCATTGCAAAACGAACTTTACGAGATTTTTGGGAAAAACATGCTGACTGCTCTGAACAGCTAAAAGCTTGGTACAGAGAAACCGAAAAATCCGAATGGAGTACTATTAATGAATTGAAAAGTGAATATCCTAGCGCAAGTATCTTAAAAGACAATAGAATTGTTTACAACATCAAAGGAAATAATTATCGTTTGATTGTAAAGTTCAACTTTGAATACCAAATATGTTGGATACGATTTATAGGAACGCACGCGGAATATGACAAAATTGACGCAAATACCATCTGATTATGAATATAACTCCGATTAGAAACGAAAAAGACTATCAAAATGCACTTAACCGACTTGAGCTGATTTTTGATGCAAAAAAAGGAACTGAACAAGGAGACGAACTTGAGATTCTTTCCATCTTAATTGATCAATACGAAAACGAAAACTTTCCTATTGGAATGCCTGACCCAATTGAAGCAATAAAATTTCGAATGGAACAGATGGGAATGAAGCAGAAAGACTTGGCAACAGTTATTGGGTTTAATAGCAGAGTAAGTGAAATTTTAAGTAAAAAACGCAAACTAACCTTAGATATGATTAGAAAGTTAAATACCACGCTTCATATTCCAACGGACGTTTTAGTTCAAGATTATTAAAAAAATATCATCTATTTTACTCAATTTAAATAGATTACAACCATACAATGATCAAAAAACTCCAACACACAAACATAAAAACAGCTACTGATATTCGTGATGTGTTTCAAGTTTCATACGCAGTTGAAGCCAAGTTATTAAACGCAACTGATTTTCCTCCTTTAAAAAGACCACTAGAAAACTATATAAACAGTAACACCACATTTTTCGGATATTTTAAAAACACAGCACTCGCAGGCGTTATTGAAATTAATCACACTACGAATTTTACACATATTCAAAGTTTGGTGGTAGCTCCAAAATTCTTCCGACAAGGTATTGGAAAAAGTCTAATAGAATTCGTCTTTAATATATTTGATTCAAAGCTGTTTATAGTTGAAACTGGCGTTGAAAATGAACCTGCAACTAAATTATACAAGAAATTTGGCTTCAAAGAAGTAAAACAATGGAATACGGATCACGGAATTCGTAAAATTCGCTTTGAACTTAGAATATGATAAAATTGATATAAATAAAATTTGAAGGACTAAACCGATACTAATGTATACAATTGAAAAAGCATACTTGATAACTGAACAATTAAGAAAATTCACAACTGGATACACACATCACGTAGTTGGACATTTTGCTAATATTGACTTTTGGATTCATGAAGTTATCGAAGCGTTAAAAGCTATTGATGAACATAAAAAAAGATTTGACAATATATATAATACTCAAAAATATTGGACGGAAGAACATGGAACTATTGTACATGGATACTGCCAGATTTGTAATGGTAGATGCGAATTTAGTGATGGAAAACCAACATTGCCCAAACTAAAATATAAAAGTGAGAAGATTGATTCGAGAAGAGAACTTGTTGATGCAGCCTATTTTTTTCTTGCACGTTGCTATAGAATTGGACTTTTGACAAGTGAAGATTTGAAAAAACGATGCGACTCTATTGGAACAAGTATTGATCCGAATGATCTAGATTGATAAAAACTCCTCAAAATTACTTTCAAGGAGTTTCATAATTTTAAATTATATATTTTCTACAAAACATTATCCATAATATCCTGCACAACTTCTGGATTCAGTAATGTACTTGTATCACCCAAATTACTCGTTTCTTTTCCAGCAATTTTTCTCAAAATACGTCGCATAATTTTTCCCGAACGTGTTTTCGGCAAGCCATTGGTAAATTGTACTTTATCTAGTTTGGCAATTGGTCCAATTTGTTCCGTAATAATCTGATTAATTTCTTTACGTACATTATCATGATTTCGGCTTTCGCCAGATTCTTTAAGCGTTACAAATCCGTACAATGCATTTCCTTTAATATCGTGTGGAAAACCTACAATTGCCGATTCTGCAACTGCTGGATGTTCGTTGATTGCATCTTCAATTGGCGCAGTTCCTAGATTATGACCCGAAACAATAATGACATCATCTACTCTACCTGTAATTCGGTAATACCCAACTTCATCGCGCAAAGCACCATCACCAGTAAAATATTTATTTTCATACGCAGAAAAATAGGTGTCTTTATATCGCTGGTGATTTCCCCAAATAGTTCGCGCCATACTTGGCCACGGAAATTTAATACATAAACGTCCATCTACTTGATTTCCTTTGATTTCTTTACCGTTTTCGTCCATTAACGCTGGTTGAATTCCTATAAATGGCAACGTTGCATAGGTCGGTTTTGTTGGTGTACAAAAAGCGATTGGCGTAATCATAATTCCGCCAGTTTCCGTTTGCCACCACGTATCTACAATTGGTGCTTTTCGTTTTCCTATGTTATCATCATACCAATGCCACGCTTCTTCATTAATAGGTTCGCCAACAGTTCCCAGAACTTTTATCGATGATAAATCGTGTTTTTCTACATGTTTTACACCTTCTTTCGCTAACGCGCGAATGGCAGTTGGCGCTGTATAAAATTGATTGACTTTGTGTTTTTCTATAATTTCCCAAAAACGTCCAAAATCGGGATAACTTGGAACGCCTTCAAACATTACAGTTGTTGCGCCATTACATAACGGACCGTATAAAATATAACTATGTCCTGTAATCCAACCGATATCTGCCGTACACCAATACACATCTTTTTCGCGGTATTGGAACACATTTTTAAACGTATATGCGGTAAAAACCATATAACCTGCCGTTGTATGCACCATTCCTTTTGGTTTTCCTGTCGAGCCAGAAGTATAAAGAATAAATAACGGATCTTCTGCGTCCATAATTTCTGGAACACAATCGTGATATGCTTCGTCTAATAATGGTTGCAACCAATGATCGCGACCTTCTTTCATGTGTATTTCTGAGTTGATTCTTTTGGCAACCAACACCGATTCTATACCATCACAATCTTCTAAAGCATCATCTACAATTCCTTTGAGATCGATGGTTTTTGCGCCACGAAAAGAACCATCACTCGTAATCACCATTTTACAGTTGGAATCATTTATTCGTGTTGATAAAGCTATGGAAGAGAATCCTGCGAAGACAACAGAATGAATTGCTCCAATTCGCGCGCACGCTAAAACGGAAATTGCCAATTCAGGAATCATTGGTAAATAAATACACACACGATCACCTTTTTGAATGCCTTTTTCTTTTAATACATTGGCAAAACGACATACTTTTTCGTGCAATTGTCGGTATGAAATATGTTGTGCTTCTTCTTCTGGATTGTTTGGTTCGAAAATAATTGCAGTTTTATCGCCACGCGTATATAAATGACGATCAATGCAGTTTTCGGTAATGTTGAGTTGTGCACCTTCAAACCATTTGACTTCGGGTTTTGTAAAATCCCAACTTAACACATTGTCCCACTTTTTTCGCCACATGAAGTGTTCTTCCGCAATTTCTTCCCAAAATATTTCAGGATTTCGAACAGATTTTCGATATACTTGATAGTATTCTTCTAAGTGTTTTATATGATAATTACTCATGATTGGTCTTTGTTTTCACTTTTTGCCCGTTAAAAAATGGTTTTTTAATTATTGGATAATTTACAAATATTTTTTTCAGTATCAATTTAAACAGCAATTAAGCCTTTCAGTATTATTTTTAACAAGGAGACCAATATTCAAATCGGATTAATTTTCCGTTTTTTATGCTAATCCGTATTCCGTCTTCAGCATTTTTGCGAAAGAGAACGATTGCCCCTTCTAATTCGTTTCCAAAATGTTTAGCCAATTCATCTCCAAATATTTCAGTCAATTCGGATAAATTCGTTTCGCAAGTCAAATTTCGACTACCATATTCTATATTAATTGAACTATCATTTTCGAGATTGACTTGTTCTAAAACATATAATTCTTTTTCATTTCCAGTGAATTTTATTTTTCCATAATCAAGAGTCAAATACGTACCATTTTGAGACTCAGTTGATAAAAATCCACATTCATAATTTGGGTCATAAGTCTTTTCTGGTTCTCCAAGTTTTTTGATTATTTCAGATTTAGTAGCATGAAAATTTAGTCCTTTATATTTGACTAAATCAAAGTCAACAGATTGGGCAAAACTTAATTTTGAAATTAGAAATAATAATAGGATTAAATTTAGTCTTTTCATATTTATTCTTGTATGATATGCTTCAAATTAATACTAATTAATGACTTGAAGCTTCTCCTGCTCCAGAAGGTATTCTGATGTTTTCTACCATTTCTTGCACATCTTTTGGAGGCGCAGGCGTTAATCTTGAAACAACTACGGAAACAACCACATTTACAATCATGGCAATGGTTCCGAAACCTTCTGGCGATGTTCCAAACCACCATTCGCTTGCTGGTCTTGCTTCCATTACGCCAATGAGTCCTGTTTTGTATCGAATCATGTAGAAAAGCATTAATACGATTCCGACAATCATTCCTGCAATGGCGCCTTCTTTGTTCATTCGCTTGTCAAAGATTCCTAAAATAATTGCTGGAAAAAATGATGCAGCCGCCAAACCAAATGCTAAGGCGACCACGGCGGCGACAAATCCTGGCGGATAAATTCCGAATAATCCCGCGATAATGATTGCTACTAAAATGGAAATTCGCGCAGCTAATAATTCTCCTTTGTCTGAGATAGTTGGCTTTAATTGCTTTTTGATTAAATCGTGAGAGATTGATGTTGAGATTACTAATAACAAACCTGCTGCTGTTGATAATGCTGCGGCTAATCCGCCAGCGGCAACTAAGGCAATTACCCAGTTTGGAAGTTTCGCAATTTCAGGATTTGCCAAAACCATGATATCTCTATCTACATATAATTCGTTTTTTTCGGTACTTGCGTTGGAGATTAAGCGTTCTCCGTTTATTCCTCTAGCGTCTGTATAAACAGGTTTTTTTCCGCTTAAAGCGTCTCCTGCAACATATTGAATTTTTCCGTCTCCATTTTTATCTGCCCAAGCAATTAAACCTGTGTTTTCCCAATTTTTGAACCAACTAGGAATTTCTTTATATTCTTGTTCGCTAACCGTTTCTATTAAATTTGTTCGAGAAAATACTGCAATTGCTGGCGCAGTTGTGTATAAAATTGCAATGAAAAGCAATGCCAATCCAGCAGATTTACGTGCATCTTTCACTTTCGGAACTGTGAAGAAACGCACAATAACATGTGGCAATCCTGCCGTACCAACCATTAAGGCAAGTGTAATTGCAAATACATCCCAAGTTGATTTGGTTCCACTAGTATATTCAGTGAAACCGAGTTCTGTATGTAAAGTATCGAGTTTATCGAGCAGAAAAGCGCCGCCTTCAACCTTTCCTCCCATTCCTATTTGTGGAATAATGTTTCCTGTCATTTGCATGGAAATGAAAAATGCTGGCACCATAAACGCGAAGATTAACACACAGTATTGTGCAACTTGCGTATAGGTAATTCCTTTCATTCCGCCTAAAAAGGCAAAAATTAAAACTACCGTCATTCCGATGATAACGCCAATATTTATATCTACTTGTAAAAACTGAGAAAATACAATTCCGACACCGCGCATTTGTCCGGCAACATAGGTAAATGATACAATTAAGGCGCAAATTACGGCTACGGTTCTTGCGGTGTTTGAGTAGTATCGATCTCCGATAAAATCGGGAACTGTAAATTTTCCAAATTTCCGTAAATATGGCGCTAATAGTAACGCTAGTAACACATATCCGCCTGTCCAACCCATTAGGAATACAGAGCCATCATATCCCATAAAAGAGATGAGTCCTGCCATGCTTATAAATGATGCTGCGCTCATCCAATCGGCGGCAGTTGCCATACCATTTGCTAAGGGAGAAACGTCTCCGCCAGCCACATAGAATTCTTTTGTTGAACCTGCTCGCGCCCAAATTGCAATTCCGAAATATAGCGTAAAAGTAATTCCTACTAAGATCCAAGTCCACGTGTGTACACTCATAGTTTTTTTTTGTTATTTCAAATTTTATTTGGTATTACTCGTCGAAACCGTATTTTTTATCCAATTTATTCATTAATCGGACGTATACGAAAATTAAGATTACAAATACATATATAGAACCTTGTTGTGCAAACCAAAAGCCTAGTTTGAAGCCGCCAAGCCTGAACTGATTGAGTTCTTCTCTAAATAAAATTCCGCAACCATAGGAAACAATAAACCATATTGATAGTAAAATGATTAAGTATTTTATATTTTGTTTCCAATATGCGGATGCGTGTTTTTGTTTTTCGCTCATGGTTGGTTGGTTCGTTTATTTGTTTATTCGATAATTTGTTTGTTTATAATTCTGAATTGTGCCTACTAATATACGTATTGATTTTGATTTTAAAATGTTGTGTAATTTATAGAAGTGTCACGAAATGAATAATCTATTAAAAAGAATTAAAACAGAAATCTACGATATATGCGGGCTGAAAGTTTCTAATTTTAGAATAGAAACTGAAAGTAAAGAATATGATGCATGCCAATTTAATCTGAACGGATTGTATATTGTATGTAGAAACGCAAAAATAACGCCTAAGAAAGTTGGGCAATTTGCAACATTTTGGAAAAGAAACGAGCATCAACCTATTGAACCATTTCACGAACAAGATGCAATTGATTTTTTTATTGTAAACGTTCAAACGGAACATAAGTTTGGACAGTTTGTTTTTCCGATAGCTGTATTGATTGAAAAAGGAATCATTTCGACAGATAAAAAAGAAGGAAAAAGAGCGTTTAGAGTGTATCCAAATTGGGATGAAACAAAAAGTAAACAAGCAGCGCGAACTCAAAAATGGCAACTGAATTATTTTTATGAAATAAACAAAACAACTGATTTGAATATCGTAATTGAGTTATATAAAAAACGTTAATAAACTCGAATGAGAATGCAACTAAAAATAAAATTAGATATACATTAGTATAATAATAAACATATAAGAGTGACGGTCATTTATGTAAGCTTTCAAGTGTGAGTTCGGCAATAATGGACAATGAAAAGTTGTTTATAGAAAATGATAAAGGTTTTGACTTGTTTATTCAAAATCTCGCTCACATAGGTGTAAAAGGTTCTGGATGAAAATGGGATTAAGCCTAGTTATAATGCTGGTGGGGAAAAGCAAATATTACAAGCTTACATAAAAATATTTCTGTATTCATATATAATATTACCTAAAACTGTCAATTCTAAATCAATATCCAAAATATTTTTATAAAATAAACCCAGTTCATAAAATTTTTCTAACATTTCTTTATTATATGATGCGCTTAATTTTTCTAATTTAACTCTTTTTGAAAGTTCTACAAACTGTATAAATGTGGTAAACAAATTATCATCGATTAAAATATTCACAGCATTAGATATTACTGGTGGAATTTTTTCTTTTGAATCACTATAAAATTGCCTAGTTTCTACAGTTAAAAAAATATTCTCGTATTCGTTTTTAATATTCTCAAGACCCTGTATCTGTAAATCATAATCTACAATTAGATTATTTTTAACTTTATCAACTTCTAATAAATGATCTTCTTTAAGTTTCTTTAAATCTAGTTGATGAATATCTATTTTTTCGGAAAACTGATTATCTTTTTTTATTATCTTTTCGTTTAAATTTGAAATATTTTCATCTTTTTCCTTAATCTGATCTTGTTGCTCATCAATTAGTTTAGAATACTCTCTAACTTTATCTCGTTGTTCTTCGTATTTTATAAAATTTTCATCTCTTTCTTTTACAACTTCTTCATTAATAGTTTTTAATACTACATTTTTACTTACAATTTTACCTGTAAAATAAGGCATTACATTATGCTCTATCCAAATTACCATAATTCTGGTAAAAACAATTATTAAATAACCTACAAACATTATAACTACGGCATATATAACATCTAACAGGAAAGACTTAACTGTAACGTTTGCAGATAAATAATTTTGAATTATAAGTAATTTATCATCCATATTACAATCTTCATCAAAAATAAAAATTGAGTAAATTAATTCCCAATGATGAAAAAGAAGGATTAGTGTTAATGTTCCAAAAAATGGGTTGGTAAGCTTGTTTTTTATATTACTGAAGAATGAATTTATTACTTCCATGTATAATTATAGTTAATGTAAAAAGATGATTGATTTTCTATTTGGTTTGTACAAACAGTTAATTGTAGATGTTGTTAGTAGTAGGCTTTTCAAAAAATCCATCTGTATATAATAATTATAATTATTAAAAATAATAAAAAAAGTACAAGGCGCTCTCTTTTTTTATTTTTCCTATCTTCTTCTTCAATTGCTTTCAGTCTAGAATTTTTAGTGTTCAAATAATTTTCATCGTTAAGGAGAGGAAACCCTTTATAACTGATATGTTTTATATTAGGATCTGGAAATGTCGCATTGATATTCAAATAATCTCCTTTCTTGTATGATTTAAAATCTTTAAAATCTTTGTAAAAATAACGGACTATCATTTTATCAGAATGAATACTTACTTTATTTATATAGTCAATCTTATTATTACTCAATTCACTAAACTCAAACCAATATTTAAAAGCCTCAGTTGTATAAAATTTTATGTAAATTAAATCAAAATCATTCAAATTAGAAGTGTCAATTTTTTCTTTTTCATAAGTATCAAGAACCCAAATATCTTCTATTTTTCTTTTTTCATAAATAACTATCTCTTTATACCGTTTTTTAAAGTTAAATATATTGATATTATCTTCTTCACTCTTTTGTTTGAAATATTCATATTTATCATAAGAAGTTATATTATCGAATTCTTCATAAGTTTTATTAAGTAATTCGTATATCTCTTTTAATGTAATTTTAATCATAAATCAAATTTTTATCTAATGAATATTATACTATAAAATTAATATTGGACAAGTTGATAACAATATTATCTTTTACTACATCTTTCAGACAGTTATCAATTTCTTTTCTATCCTGTGCTACTTTTTATTGCAAAAGATTTAAATCAATCAACGCTTTGGGAAATTACACATTAATTTTAATTATTTTACGCTCACTTGTTTTTTTTTACGCTAATGCCATAACGTATTTACGATATTATATTTTATCTGTTTTCCGAATGATAACATTTTAATTTCCATAGTTTTTACGGGAATCCGTAAATCAAACAGAAATAATTGTTTTTAATTGTTAAGAATGAATAAAGGAGAAAAAAAACCTAAGTTTATTTCTTTCTTAATTATGAGTTCTTTTTGATTAAGCACATTACTAAAATGACATATTAATAATTTGAAAGCCATTTTTTAAGATATTCATAAAATTTTACAGAAAATCATTTTTTACAACACAACCTAAAACTAAAATTTGTAGGTTTACCCAATGATTTTTCAAAATAACATACACAATAGAAAACCCAGTTTGCGCTTGCGCAATCGCCGCCGCTAATTCTACATTTAGCAAGCATCTACTCTATTCTGTAATTTTATTTTATTTTTCTTGAATCATTTAATTCACATAGCATCTTTTCAAAATCTAGTTATTTTTTTAAATAACAGCATTCCTGTGCGCCGCTTTTTTCCTCGTCGCCCGTAAGGGTACATTTCATTTAGGAACTTAGGTGAGTCCAGTTCTTCATTTCCAACATACTTACTACTAGAATTTTAATCATTTTAAATTAGCTCAATGGATATTGTTATTGCTAACAATTCGCACCGTACATATGCAGATACTATTTGCGAAACGATCTTAGAAGCCGCTCAAGTTAGAGGCACAGGAATTGCCAAACGGCAACCTGCATACATTATTTCAAAAATGGAACAAGGCAACGCTGTCATCGCTTTAGACGGAGAAAAATTTGTCGGTTTTTGCTATATAGAAGCGTGGAGTCACGGAAAATTTGTCGCAAATTCTGGACTCATAGTTCATCCTGATTATAGAGGACAAGGAATTGCCAAAAAAATTAAGCAAAAAGTATTTGAACATTCCAGAGTCAAATTTCCAACGGCAAAAGTATTTAGTATTACTACCGGATTAGCCGTTATGAAACTCAATAGTGATTTAGGCTACAAACCTGTCACATTTTCAGAATTAACTGAAGATCAATCATTTTGGAATGGTTGTCAAACTTGTAAAAACTTTGATGTGTTAAAACGTACACAACAAAAAATGTGCTTGTGTACTGGAATGTTGTTCGATCCAAATTCAAAA
Organism: Kordia antarctica; assembly: GCF_009901525.1. Lineage (NCBI taxonomy): Bacteria > Pseudomonadati > Bacteroidota > Flavobacteriia > Flavobacteriales > Flavobacteriaceae > Kordia > Kordia antarctica. The sequence continues at coordinate 4,460,575 of NZ_CP019288.1, read as the reverse complement.
GATTCAAAAAAAGAGGTAAAAATAAAAGAGAAGGTTTTTAACAGATTGAAAAGCATCAAACAAAACTTATTTCTAAAAAAAGATAAAAAATGAAGACTTCAAAAAAATTAGTGCTTGCGTATAGTGGCGGTTTAGATACTTCGTATTGCACGGTACATTTAACCAAAGACAAAAACTTTGATGTACACGCAGTCAGTGTAAACACTGGAGGTTTTACTCAAAAAGAAATCAAAACTATTGAAGCGAACGCTTATAAAATGGGCGTTTCAACCTCTAAAAATATTGATGCGATTTCCACTTTCTATCAAAAAGTAGTAAAGTATTTAATTTTTGGAAATGTTTTAAAAAATAACACCTATCCTTTATCGGTAAGTGCCGAACGTATTATTCAAGCCATTGAAATTATAGAATATGCAAAAAGTATTAATGCAAAATACATTGCACACGGAAGTACTGGCGCAGGAAACGATCAGGTGCGTTTTGATATGATTTTTCAAACGTTGGCACCAGAAATTGAAATTATTACACCAATAAGAGATCAAAAATTAACACGTCAAGAAGAAATCAATTACTTGAAAGAAAATGGAGTTGACGCATCTTGGGAAAAATCAAAATATTCCGTTAACAAAGGACTTTGGGGAACAAGTGTTGGCGGCGAAGAAACCTTAACTTCTGAAAAGTCTTTGCCAGAAGAAGCGTATCCTTCGCAATTGGAAAAACAAGGAGAAGAAAAAGTAAAACTTACCTTTTTACAAGGAGAATTGGTTGCTGTAAATAATCAAAAAAATGCGCCTGAAATCAACATCGAAACCTTGAATACAATTGCTTCAGGTTTTGCTATAGGAAGAGATATTCATGTTGGTGACACAATTGTTGGCATAAAAGGAAGAGTCGGATTTGAAGCTGCCGCAGCGATTATTAGCATAAAAGCGCATCATTTATTAGAAAAACATACGTTGACCAAATGGCAATTGCAACACAAGGATTATCTGGCTAATTTTTATGGAATGCATTTGCACGAAGGACACTATTTAGATCCTGTAATGCGAGATATGGAAGCTTTTTTACAAAGTAGTCAAGCAAAAGTTTCTGGCGATGTTTTTATAACACTCAAACCGTATCATTTTACATTAGACGGAATTGAATCAAAACACGATTTAATGAATGCCAAATTTGGAAGTTATGGCGAAGTAAATTCTGGCTGGACCGCCGATGAAGCAAAAGGATTTATCAAGATTATTGGGAATCAAAATAAAATTTATCAACAAGTAAACGCTGAATCATGATACAAGCAGGAATTATTGGCGGCGCAGGATATACGGCTGGAGAATTGATTAGATTATTGTTGCATCATTCAAAAGTCAACATCAACTTTGTGTTCAGTACTTCCAATGCTGGCAACAAAATTAGTAGTGTGCATCAAGATTTAGTTGGAGATACAGAAATGATTTTTTCCAATTCAATTGACACAACTATTGATGTGCTTTTTCTATGTTTAGGACATGGAAATTCGAAAGCATTCTTAGCAAAACATACATTTTCAGAAACTACTAAAATCATCGATCTCAGTAATGATTTTAGATTGCAAAAAGATGCAATTTTTAAAGACAAAATCTTTGTGTACGGATTGCCAGAATTGCAAAAAGAAGCGATTAAAAAAGCACACTATATTGCAAATCCAGGTTGTTTTGCTTCCGCAATTCAACTTGCACTATTGCCTTTAGCACATCATGAATTGTTGAAAAATGATGTTCATATAAATGCGGTTACTGGCGCAACTGGCGCAGGAACTTCGTTATCGAAAACGACACATTTTACGTGGAGAGACACTAATTTTTCGCATTACAAACCTTTTACACATCAACATTTAGGAGAAATTCATCAAACTGTACAACAATTGCAAACTGATTTTAATTCCGAAATCAACTTTATGCCAAATAGAGGGAATTTTAGTAGAGGAATTTTCGCAACAGCATACACAAAATTTGAAGGAAATTTGGAAGAAGCTAAAAAACTGTATTCAGATTTTTATAAAGATGCAAAATTCACTTTCGTGAGCGATGAAGAAATCCATTTAAAACAAGTAGTAAACACTAATAAATGCTTGCTTCATTTGCACAAACACGAAGACAAATTACTAATTACAAGTATTATTGATAACCTTTTAAAAGGTGCTTCTGGCCAGGCAGTTCAGAATATGAATTTGTTGTTTGGTTTTGACGAAACTGAAGGATTACAACTAAAAGCCAACTTTTTTTAACACCGAAAATCATGAGTTTATTTAATGTATATCCACTATTCAATATTACACCAGTTTCCGCAAAAGATGTGTATGTGTACGATGAAAATAATACTGAATATTTAGATCTTTATGGCGGTCACGCAGTGATTTCTATCGGACATTCGCATCCAACTTATGTGGCTGCAATTACCAATCAGGTTCAAAAAATAGGGTTTTATAGCAATGCTGTTCAGAATCCGTTGCAGATAAAATTAGCAGATAAATTAACTAGGTTGTCAGGTTGCCAAGACTATCAATTATTTTTGTGCAATTCTGGTGCAGAAGCTAATGAAAACGCCTTAAAATTAGCTTCATTTCACACCAATAAATCAAAGATACTTTCGTTTCATAATTCTTTTCATGGACGAACTTCTGCCGCAGTTGCCGCAACAGATAATCCAAAAATTGTTGCGCCAATTAATGCACAACAAAAAGTAGATTTTGTAGCATTGGGCGATTTAGAAGTAGTTGAAACTATTTTGAAAGAAGACAAAACCTGCGCCGTTATTATAGAATGTATTCAAGGTGTTGGCGGATTGGACGAAAGTACCACCGAATTTTACCAAGGATTATCAACATTATGCAAAACGTACAATACAGTATTAATTGCCGATGAAGTACAAGCAGGTTTTGGAAGAACCGGCGATTTCTTTTCGTTTCAAAAACATAAAATTACGCCCGATATAATTTCAATTGCAAAAGGAATGGGCAACGGATTTCCTATTGGCGGAATTTTGATTCACCCAACAATTAAAGCTTCTTTTGGTTTGCTCGGCACTACATTTGGCGGCAATCATTTGGCTTGTGTTGCTTCTTTAGCAGTTTTGGAAGTTTTGGTAGAAGAAAAACTCATGCAAAATTCGCGAATGATTTCTGAGTATTTCAAAGAGAAATCAATTGAAATTTTTCAAATAAAAAATATAAAAGGAAGAGGTTTAATGCTCGGATTGGAATTTGATTTTCCCATTGCTGAGTTGCGAAAAAAGCTCATTCACACACATCACATTTTTACAGGAAGTGCCAAAAATCCAAATGTATTACGAATTCTTCCACCTTTAACAGTTACCAAAAAACATATTGATCATTTTTTTGAAGCATTAAAAGAGGAATTAAAATAGCATAAAGTCTAATTAAAAATGTTTCCACTTTCGTGGGAAATGATTATGAAAAAATACACCAACATATATGATATTTCTAACATTCCTGAAATCATACAGGAAGCAATTCACTTAAAGAAAAATCCTTTTGCACATGAAAATTTAGGGAAACATAAAACCTTAGTCATGTTATTTTTCAATGCCAGTTTGCGCACACGATTGAGCACCGAAAAAGCTGCAAAAAACCTAGGAATGCAAGTCATGATTTTGAATGTGAATGATACTTGGAATCTAGAATTTGAAGATGGAACTGTGATGAATTTCAATACGACGGAACATGTGAAAGAAGCTGCACAAGTCATTTCGCAATACGCAGATATTATTGCAATTAGAGCTTTTCCAAGTTTGACAAATAAAGAAAAAGATGCTTCCGAGTGGATTTTGAATCGTTTTACAAAACACGCAACGGTTCCTATTATTAATATGGAAAGTGCTACAATGCATCCGTTGCAAGCATTGGCAGATGCGATCACTATTGAAGAATTAAAAACTATTAAAAAACCAAAAGTAGTGCTGACTTGGGCGCCACATCCGAAAGCATTGCCGCAAGCAGTTGCAAATTCGTTTGTAGAAATGATGGAGAATATAGACGTTGATTTTTGCATTACACATCCAAAAGGATACGAATTGAATCCTGAAATTACGTTGGAAACACAAATTAATTACAATCAAGCGGAAGCGTTGAAAGATGCCGATTTTGTGTATGCAAAAAACTGGAGTAGTTATTCCAATTATGGGGAAATTTTAAGCCAAGATGCAAATTGGATGCTTACGCAGGAAAAAATAAAAACTGCAAAATTTATGCATTGCTTGCCAGTGAGAAGAAATGTTGTTGTGGAAGATGCAGTGTTAGATTCCAATAATTCTATAGTTATTCAACAAGCAAATAATAGAACGTATGCAGCACAAATTGTGTTGAAGAAAATCTTAGAAAATTTATAGTTATGCAAACATTGAAAGTCATAAAAATAGGTGGGAATATTATTGATGATGAAGATGCATTGAATTCTTTTTTAGAAGATTTTGCGCAACTAAAATCTCCAAAAATATTGATTCATGGTGGCGGAAAATTAGCAACCAAATTAGCGCAAGAAATGAACGTTGAAGTTGTAATGAATGAAGGAAGACGAATTACGGATGCGAAAACTTTAGACATTATCACCATGGTGTATGCAGGAAAAGTGAATAAAACAATTGTTGCTAAATTACAAGCAAACAACTGTAATTCCGTTGGTTTTTCTGGAGCTGACGGAAATAGTATTGTTTCTGAAAAACGCCCGATTCAAGAAGTTGATTACGGTTTTGTTGGCGATGTAAAAAAAGTAAATACACCAATTATTCAAGTTTTACTAGATAACGGAATTACACCTGTTTTTTCGGCTATTACACATGATGAAAATGGGCAATTATTAAACACAAATGGAGATACGATTGCTTCTGAATTAGCAATTGCTTTCGCGAAAGCGTATCGCACCGAATTGTATTATTGTTTCGAAAAAAATGGTGTATTAAAAGATATTAATGACGATGATTCAGTAATTGAAAACATCAACACAGAAACCTATCAAACTTTATTAAAAGATGGCACTATTTCAGATGGAATGTTGCCCAAACTCAAAAATTGTTTTTACGCACTAGAACATCAAGTACAAAAAATTTGCATTGGAAAACCAGCAATGCTTTTCAATGAAAATATAACGCACACAACTATTCAAAAATGAACATTCAACAACTAACAAGTGATGCAATTGCTTTGCTGCAACATCTTATTGAAACGCCTTCTTTTTCTTCGGAAGAAGACGCTACTGCAAAATTGATAGAAAATTGGTTTCAGCAGTATGAAATTCCTTTTACACGAACTAAAAATAACGTTTGGGCAACCAATTTACATTTCGATGAAAGTAAGCCAACGTTGTTATTAAACTCGCATCACGATACCGTAAAACCAAATAATGGCTATACAAAAGATCCGTTTGAAGCGATTGTTGAAGACGGGAAATTGTACGGTTTGGGAAGCAATGACGCTGGCGGTTGTTTGGTTTCATTGATTGCTACATTTACACACTTTTATAATCAACAAAACTTAAAATATAATTTGCTTATCGTCGCTTCCGCAGAAGAAGAAAGCAGCGGAAAAGATGGACTGAATAGTATGCTTTCCATCATTCCAAAAATTGATGTCGCTATTGTCGGAGAGCCAACATTGATGCAATTGGCGGTTGCCGAAAAAGGATTGGTGGTTTTTGATGCTGTTGTGAAAGGAACGCCGAGCCACGCCGCACATCCAAATACGAATAATGCTATTTATAATACGATTGATGTGTTGAAATGGTTTCAAGATTATACGTTTGAAAAGACATCTTCCGCTTTGGGCGATGTGAAAATGACCGTTACACAAATTAATGCTGGAAAACAACATAATGCCGTTCCTGCGAATGTAGAATTGGTCGTAGATGTTCGTGTGAATGATGCATATTCGAACACTGATATTGTTGAAATTCTTCAGAAAGAATCGCCTTGCGACAGTATTATTCCGAGAAGCATTAAATTGAATTCATCTTCAATTCCTGTGGAACATGCTTTGGTACAAGCCGGAATTGCTTTGGGTAGAGAAACGTATGGTTCGCCAACTTTATCGGACCAGGCAGTATTGTCGTGTCCGTCTTTGAAATTAGGTCCTGGCGATAGTACGCGTTCGCACACAGCCGATGAGTTTATTTATGTTCGGGAAATTGAGGAAGGTATTGATTTGTATGTTAGGTTGTTGAGAGAAATATTGTGAGAAGTTGAGAGTAAAAAGTGAAAACTAAAAGTGAAAAGTTGAAAGTGAAAAGTCTAGTTTCTGAAAGCGAAGCGATTTTGATTTTGATTTTGATTTTAAATAAAAAATATTCCTGCCTTCACTTCGATAAACTCAGTGAGCGCGCAGGAATGAAAAAGAAGAAAAATTTATGAAACTCTGGGATAAAGGAATTAGTATTGATAAGAAAATAGAAGCATTTACGGTTGGAAACGATCGGGAAATTGATATTCATATTGCGAAATATGATATTCAAGCTTCAGTAGCGCATGCAAAAATGTTGGAAAAGATTCGTATTATTTCTTCGGAAGAACTCCAACAATTGTTAGAAGGTTTAGAGGAACTTCAATTGCAAGTAACCAACGGAACTTTTGTGATAGAATCGCAATTTGAAGATTCACATTCTAAAATTGAGTTTGAACTTACTAAAAAGTACGGCGATGTTGGAAAAAAGATTCATACAGCGCGCTCTCGAAATGATCAAGTTTTGGTAGCATTACAGTTATTTTATAAAGAAAATTTACAATTGATTATTGCTGATACAAAAACTTTTTTTGACACACTTTTAGCACTCGCAGAAACGCATAAAGAAGCGTTATTACCTGGTTATACACACTTGCAAGTCGCGATGCCTTCTTCTTTCGGATTGTGGTTTTCGGCGTATGCCGAATTGCTAATTGATGACGTATATGTATTGAATGCCGCATTGAAAACTGTAGATCAAAATCCGCTCGGTTCAGCCGCTGGATATGGAAGTTCATTTCCTATTGATAGAAATTTTACAACACAAGAATTAGGCTTTAGCACCCTAAAGTATAATGTAGTTGCTGCACAAATGAGTCGTGGAAAAAGTGAACGAACTATTTCCGCAGCTTTGGGAAGTTTGTGTAATACGTTGTCACGATTTGCCATGGATATTTGCTTGTATATGAGTCAGAATTTTGATTTTATTACTTTTCCCGATGAATTAACTACGGGAAGTAGCATTATGCCACATAAGAAGAATCCTGATGTTTTTGAATTGATTCGAGGTAAATGTAATAAGATTCAAGCTTTGCAAACTGAGATGATTTTGATTACAAATAATTTACCAAGTGGTTATCATCGTGATTTTCAATTGTTAAAAGAAAATATAATCGCGGCATTTGAAGACGTAAAAGATATTTTGGCAATATTTAATCATTCCATTCAGCAAGTTCGCGTGAAAGACATTGATCTAACAAATGAAAAATATCAATACCTTTTTACCGTGGATAGCATTAATAATTTAGTAGTAGATGGCGTTTCTTTTAGAGATGCGTATCAAAAAATTGGTGGTGAAATCCAAGATGGAACTTATAAACCAGATATGTCTAAAAAACATACGCATGTTGGTAGTATTCATAATTTGTGTTTGGATGCTATTAGAGCTAAGTTTCCAACGTAATTGTTATTGATTTGAATTTACGGCACTACCTCATAAACTTTGTAAGTTTTAAAACTCAGGATTGAACTTAATCTTGAGTTTTTTGTTTTATTAACTTTGAATGCTGTGATTAGTAAAAATTAGTTTCCGTATTTATTATATTAAATCATCTAATAAAATATTCCAAAAAATTAAAATTATTTTGGAAATAAAGAAGTAATTTTGCCTGATTTTTCAAGATTTAAATTTTAATACAAATGGATAACTTAATTACATTTTCAATTACCGTATTTACGGCGTTTTTTGCAATAACCAATCCAATATCAAATATGACCGTTTTTGTATCCTTAACACAAGGTGCTGATAAAAAAACAAAAGAAGACATCAACAAACGAGCTAACATAATAGCTTTTATCATTGTTGCCATTTTTGTACTTATAGGTAAATATATTTTCGAATTATTTAATATCAGTATTCCTGCATTTAAAATTACAGGAGGTATCTTAATCTTTTTCATCGGTTTTGATATGTTACAGTCAAAAACATCTAGTGTAAAAAGTATTGATAATGTAAATGTTGATGAAAATATTGCGGTATCACCATTGGCAATTCCAATTTTAGCAGGACCAGGAACTATTGTTACCGCAATGAATTTTGTGTCCAATGTTGAAACGATACATATAATTTTAGTAATTCTTATATTTGGATTTATGAGTTTATTGACTTATTTCACTTTTAGATTGAGTGATCTCATTGTAAGAATAGTTGGTAATAACGTAATTTCTGTAATAGGAAAAATAATGGGACTTATTATAGCTATTATTGGTACAGGTATGATTATTCAAGGAGTTAAAATTTCCTTTGGTTTGATTTAATGTCTATATAACTGTTACAAATGTGACACTAAAAAAACCGCTTTAAAACTATTTTTAAAGCGGTTTTTATGTCTTCATTGGTTATTGAAAAACACTTCTATTTATTTTTTCACGTAGACCGTTTTTCTATTGACAAATTCAAGAATACCATCTTTTGACAATTCACGTCCGTAACCTGATTTTTTTGTTCCGCCGAAAGGCAATCTCGGATCCGATTTTACCAATTCGTTAATAAAATAAGCGCCATCACTAACTTTATCAGCATACTCAATAGCCTTTTCTATATTTTTTGTGCAGACCGTAACACCAAGTCCGTATTTGGATTGTTCTGAAAGTGCAAAAGCGTGTTCAATATCTTTTGCTTTTATCATAGCCGCTACCGGACCAAAAGTTTCTTCATCAAAAGCTGGCATTCCAGGTGTTACATTCCCAAGAATTGTAGGTTCGTGGTAACAGTCTTTTTGATTTCCGCCAAGGAGTAATTCAGCACCTAATTTTATAGATTTTTTAACTTGTTTGTTGAGTTCATCTGCTAAATCTTTACGTGCCAATGGACCAACTTTTGTAGTTTCATCTAAAGGATCTCCTGATGTTAAATCACGTACCGCTTTGGTGAATTTTGTGACGAATTCATCATATATAGCTTCTAGTAAGATAAAACGTTTGGCTGCAATACAACTTTGCCCACAGTTTAGCATGCGCGCAGTGATAGCCGTTTTTACAGCACTGTCAATATCTGCATCTTCCCAAACAATAAAAGCATTATTTCCACCAAGTTCCAACAGTGTTTTTTTGATATGTTTCCCTGCAATTTCGGCAACAGCCGAACCTGCTCTTTCACTTCCTGTTAGCGTAACTGCTCGTACAGCATCATGCGAAATTATGTTCTCTGTTTGGTCGTGGTGAACAATTAGGTTTTGAAAAACATCTTTTGGTACACCAGCTTTTGTAAATACTTCTTCTATTAATTTGGCACTACCAAATACATTAGGTGCGTGTTTTAATAAACCTGTATTTCCCGCAATTAATGTTGGCGCTGCGTATCTAAATACTTGCCAAAAAGGAAAATTCCAGGGCATTATTGCTAAAACAGTTCCTATTGGATCGTGTTTTACAAAGCTAAGTGATGCATCTGTTTCGATGATTTCATCAGCTAAAAAAGATTTCGCGTTATCGGCATAATAATCACAAACCAAAGCACATTTATTCACTTCCCCGCGAGATTCTGAAATAGGTTTCCCCATTTCCAGTGTAATCATTTTGGCATATTCTTCTACATTATCACGCAATACTTGACCTGCTTTTTTTATAAGCTGACAACGTTCAGTAATGGAAACGTTTTTCCAAGATTTAAAAGCAATTTGGCTTCTGTTTAGCTTTTCATTTAATTCATCTTCAGACAGCGCAGTATACGACCCAACTTCCTCACCATTGTAAGGATTGATACTTTTGAATTCCATAGTTTATACAATTAAATACACCAAATTAATATTTGACAGGCTCGTTCCAGTAATCTACTAATACTTCCCAAGCTATTTCGCCTCCAGGCATTAAACGATCCCGAAGCTCTTTTTGTTTCTTTTTTGTCTTCTGTTCGGCCATACTCTTCACTAGCGAATCTACAACTGCATCTTGCCATCTGTAATCTGGGGTTTCTGCTGTAACTGGTTCCCACGCATTCTCAGAAATCACTGGCTGACTAATAGTGCTGTAGTTAATCAGGATATTTTCTTCAGCAAAATCATCAAAACTTCTTTCTATGGCTACATTGGGCCAAAGAACTTTCATGATTAACTTTTCTGGCTGATACACTGAGGTATATAACGTTCCAAACCCTTCTGTAAATTTTGTGTTATATAAAGGATAATGTAAGAAAGCTTTCGCTAATTCATTAGCACTGATATTTTTCGATTTTAAGTAATTTTTAATGAAGTTGTAACGCTTTATTGTTTGATTGAACTGCGCATTTTCAGGCCAATCTATTTCACCTTGATGATTTGTAGCGAACGCATCATTTGTAACTAATGGTTTTTTGTCAGGAGCTAACATTACTGTTTTGGAAGCTCCCTTTTTGTCAACCACAGTCACGTTATATGACATATGCGACGGAATTTTTTTTAATTCCTTTACTGCCTGAGCTGTGGTTTTGCAAAATTCTAACACATATCTTAGAATGAAAGGAATCCCGAATCCGTAACCAACTTCTTTTCTGCCACCAAAAGTTAGAGAAACACAAAGTCCTGAATCGTTCATACCATCTACAATTCCAATGAGACAATCGGAAGTTCCCATAACTTTCTGATCATTCCATTTACTGAGCAGTATTGTGCCTTCGAGTAAGTCTGGATGATAATCATAATTGCGAACTAGTTGAATTTCATCTGCTTTTATAATTGCTTGCGCACAAGCACTTATGTATGCTGGCGGCTGAAATCCTGTTAGAAAACGAGCTTTAACTGGATCAGCATTGGTTAGTGCACACAGATGCTCATACGTTGACCACATTTTAGGCATGTATTTTTTTAGCGCATCTTGTGAAGTCTTTAAATCTGGTGTATTTACCGTGTCTTTTGACAAAAACCACGTTTTGTATCCTGCCCAATAGGTATCAAATAATCCTTTCCATTTGGCTCCTGCTATTGTAGGTTCTGAAACCGTCTTAAAATTTAATTGCATTGTTTTTTTTAATTTTAAAGCTGTCTTAAAAGTTTTAAAAGCGTCATTCTGAACTTGATTCAGAATCTCATTACACTGATTTTCAATGATGATGAGAAACCGAATCAAGCCTGTCTTGAGCGACAGTCTAAAGGTTCGGTTTGACGAAATTTTGACTTTTTAGACAGCCTAATTTGAATACTATTTATGAGCAAATACTATTTATTTTATTGAGTTATACACTTAGTTCTTTATTGATAATCAAATGGTTAACTGCATATTCCATGCTTAAAAAGCTAAACTCTTATAAAGATTATCCTTTAAATGGCATTAAGCAAAATTAAGTGTCTGATAATTATAACTTTATACAATTACTTAAGTGTATAACTCAATTATTTTATTTTGTTAAGCTACCTGTAAGTCCAACTGGTACTCTTTTGTCTTCTACCATTTGAGATACGTATTTACTTCGGATAACTTTTATCCATTGCTTAGCGCGATCGTTTAGTTTGAAATCATCCGTCATCATACGACCTCTTGATACTAAAATTCCGATGTCTGCACCTTCATATAAGTAATCTCCTTTTTTAGAAATGTGTAAAAAGAACGCTTCTTGTTCCGTTTCCACAGCTCTTCTGTGCGTATCTAAACGGTCAAATTGAATGTGTCCGTTATCAAACATTTTGTAGATTCCTGATTTTGGAGCTTCAGAGATATATTCAACAGTATCTTCTGTGTGCTTTATGATTAGTTGACTCCAACTATCAATGTTTGCTTGTTTTGCCCAACGTCTGTTTATTGCGTTTACATTTAGTTTGTAGTCAACATCCATCCATTCCATAATGTGGAATATAGAAAGTGGTGCATCTGCCAAAGCGAAAACGGCGTGATTTGTAATTGAACTTGCGCCTGTAACTCGTGGATTTAATTCACCTAAATAGATTTCGCCATTGTCTTGATCTATCAGAAAATCTAATTCAAAATATCCTTTGTATCCTTCTTCTCTTAGTTGATTTCCAAATAATTGCGTGTACTTTGCTGCTTTCTTTCTTAATTGTGGACTAAATGCATCTGGATAGATTTCATTACCACACCAACCACCTTTGTATGGTGTCATTTCTTTAAAACCAACCAATTCTGTCATTAAAGGTGCCACAAGAGTTCCATGTCTTGTAACGCACGCTTCAATTGCAGAACCTTTACAGTTGATCCGTTTCATGATTTTTACTTCCTTCTCTTTTATAATCTCTTCTTCATGTTTTTTGAATTCTTCTTCATTCGTGATGAAAAACGTGGTGTGACCAGAATCTCCAAAAGGTGTTTGTATCACAAGATCTTTTCCTAATACTTTTGAAACTTCACATAAATGAGCATAGTCTTTTACACGAGAAAGCACATAAGGCACACATGGAACTCCTGCTCTTTCCGCAATACGATTGGTATTGACCTTGTTATCTAGAAAAGTTCTCATTTTTGCACTTGGGAACATTATTTCTAAGCCCAATTTTTTAGCAAGCTTTTCGGTTTCTTCATTGAACATTAGAAACATTGCTTTCCCTGCTTTTTTGCCAGTACTTCTTGTTTTTAAGTAATCCTGTACTTCTGGATGTTGTAATAAGTAGTTATTGATGTCTTCGATACACGTAAAATCGTCATGAGGAATTTCTTCTTTTGGAGAAAAAACATTTGGGTGTTGTCCGTCAAAACATTCGATGTTACAGATAAATTTGAATCCTTTAATCCATTCATCTGTTCCTAACATATTAAAATTAGTCGCACTGATAAAGTATAATGGAATTTCATTTTTGTAAAAGAAACGTCTTATATCTGGAACGCCGTCAAGTACCTCAACAGTTTTACTTTTTTTTGCTGTTGTTCTTTTTTTAGTTGGTACTGCCTTTTTAGCTGACGCAGCTTTTTTAGTTGGTGTTGTTTTTTTAGTAGCCATACTATTTATTTTGTTTTAATTAATGGTTAATTATTATTTTTGATATTCATTCCGCCAAAAGACGTTGCTGTTTTATGCCTGTTTAATACGCTTTCTTTGAAGATTCTCAATCCTAAATCGGCACGATATCCGTGAATTTCACTCACATCTAACGCAGTCATGAAATTGATGATTTCTTCACTTACTACTTGACCAGGAACTAGCACTGGAAATCCTGGAGGATATGGAATTACGAAAGTAGAAGCTACTAAAACTTTATCATTTTGCATCGCATCTAAACAATCGTTTAATGGAATGTACTCATAGTTTTCTTCTTTGTATGCCAAGAAATAAGCGGCACGCAAATCGCCTCCTGGAACTCCAGGAACCGCTTGAAATGAGTGATGAAAGTAGCTGAAATCTGGTAGTGGAGGCACTTCTTTTGTTAAGGAATGAATTCGGTTTTGCCTAATTTCCATTTCCTTAGCACTTAATGACTTAAACTCTTCATCCAGTTCATCTGCAATTTTTAATAGTGCGTTGGTTAAGTACGTAATACTTCCTTTGGTGGTTCCTATATTCGTTAAGAATAATACCGTATTTCTAGATGTTTTATTGATTTGGATATTGAATTTATCCATCAAGTATTTGTTCTTAAACGTATCACCATCAACACCAGTTTTACCAATATGTAAGGTTATTTTTGTTGGATCGAGTACAAACTCGTCTTGTTCCCAAGCATCATCCATAAGATTCCAACCTTCATGTTTGGTATAATATTCTTTCAGTCCAGTTTGTCGGTATTTGTTTGGAATAAAATCATGTACCGTTAATATATCAAAGTACTTACTCAATTGCGGATTGTTATTCACTTTTGCACGAAAAACCATTGCCATTTCAATACTTTTTTCTACCAACTCAAACCCTTCTAGTTGAACTTGACGCCTTCCAACATCTAATGAAGCTAACATTTGATAATTTGGCGATGTAGACGTATGTGTCATGTACGCTTCTAAAAATGTGGTTTCACTTTTTCTACGAAAATCCTGATCCCAAATATGGATCATAGAACCTTGTCTGAAACTACTCAGTGTTTTATGCGTACTTTGTGTGGCGTATACTCGTATACGTACTTTATCAGGATCTGGTAGTAAAGAAGTTTCATCCTCTTTTAACCCTTTTGTGTATTCAGCATATTTTTTTCTGTAGCCACTACTATTGTATTTTTCGTAGAGTTTTTTAGCAACATACATTCCCGTACGTTGTTTGTAATTATTTGCAAATCCTGCAAAGGCAAACCAAGCTTCATCCCATAAAAATATCATGTCTGGTTTTATAGCTAAGACTTCTTCCATAACGCGCTCCACATTATACACCATTCCGTCAAACGTACAGTTGGTAAGCAATAACATTTTCACTTTATCCAGTCTGCCTGCTTCTTTTAATTGTAATAATCTACCTTTAATTTGTCCTAAAGGCACAGCTCCATACATTGAATATTTTTCTATTGGATATGAATCTAAATATACTGGATAAGCGCCTACTAAAACCAATCCGTAATGGTGCGATTTATGACAATCTCTATCAATAAGCACTACGTTTCCGGGCTCAACAAGTGCCTGCATCACAATTTTGTTTGCTGTTGAAGTTCCATTGGTCACAAAATAAGTGTATTGCGAACCGTAGGCATCTCTCGCCATTTCTTGCGCCTTTTTAAGTGGCCCAGTTGGTTGTAATAAAGAATCTAAACCACCAGTTGTTGCAGATGTTTCTGCCAAAAACATGTTTCTACCATAGAAATCGCCAAAGTCGTTAATCCATCTCGATTTGAAAACCGAATTTCCTCTTGATATTGGCATCGCGTGAAAAACACCAGTTGGCTTTTTGCTGTATTCGACTAAAGCAGAAAAGAAAGGAGTTTCAAATCGTTCCTCAATACCTTGAAGAATTGTTAGATGGAGTTCTAGTATGTCTTCTGTTTGATAAAAGATACGCTTGAAACGCTTGATCGTACTGTCTTTTAAATGTCCAAGTGATGTGTCAGTTACATAATAGGCATCTAATTCTGGTCTGAATCGATCAATTAGTTCTCCTATTAATGGCCCAAGATCAGTTTCAGATTTTGAAGAAAAATTAAGGTTTGTAACAGGTTGAATGTATGGTTTTATGAGCGGTGAAATTTCTTTAGAACGATACGGCGGCGCATATCGTACTACAACTGCTTGGATATTGTGATTAAAGTGCAAGGCAATCAGCGCATCTTGAAAAGATCGTTGTACAACGACTCCATACGTAAATTTGTCATTCGCTGCCCGTAATGACATAAGGCTACGTTTTAAACTACTTTCTTCTTTTTCAGAAATGTCATCTATAAATAATACCTCAAAATGATTTTTCCGAACACTGTTCTGTTGTTCATGTTCTTCGACAGATTCAATACTATGCTCATCATAATCTATATAATCAGGATTGCTTCTGTAACTATCACCTACTAAATCTTTGGTAGTTTCAGCTATTAGATTTGATAACGAAGTATGTTCATGATTAGAAAGTGAATTTTCTAATTTTAGCATACGCCCAATTCCTGGCGAAGCAAAATAACATTCGACTCCTTTTAAGTCCTTGATCAAATTTTTTACTGATTCCTTGTGTGCTTTTTCATTTGCTGAACCTTTATTACAACGCGCTAACTCTGAACTTTCAATTTTCAATTTATTCCAGTAGTCTACTCGTAACTGACCAATGTTATAATAAGGTGAGCTTTTTAATTTGGTGTTTAATATTCCTTGGTTTTTTGTCATTGATGTTCTTATAGTTCATCTTATTAAATAAAATGAGGATGAAATTAATTTATTAAGTAATACCATTAGTTATTCTCTTTTACAGTAAGTTAAAACAATAAATGGTATAAATTTTAAACTAGCAGAAGTCAACAAAATTCATAAGCAAAGGTAAACGTGCCCGTTCCTTTTTGGAAAAGAAAAAAGAGAAGGAAACCTAGTATGAACTTGAACATTATTTTTTTGATATGGTTTTTAATTTTTAGAATGTAATGCTAGTTTATTTCCTTGAGAATCAATAAAGACAGCGAAGTATCCAGCTTCTTCAGATATTAATGTTTTTGGCATAATGATACGTCCTCCAGCTGGCTCTACTTTATCAAGAACTAAACTTAGATTCACACCACCATTCAAATAAATCAAGGAACCAGAATCACTAGGCACATACCCTGAACCAGCCACAACAGCACCGCCAATACCTGTGGTTGTAGGGAAATATGCCATTGCATTAGAAGCTGTAATATTCTGTTGCATGGTAATTCCAAAAATATATTGATAGAAGTTAACTGCTTCCTTAAAGTCTATTGCAGGTATTTCAAACCAACTTATATAATTTTTTATTTTTTCTGCTTTTTTGCCTGATCTTAGATCACCCATTTGTTTTTATTTTTTATTTAATTGTATCTCCTTTATAGTGAATTGGAGCAGTTTGCTTTTCTAACGTAGTTTCCTTAATTTTTAATTCGGCTAGTTTATCTAATCGTGTTGGCTTTATCAACGGCCCTAAAGAATCTAAGTAAGGTGTTGGTATATTGGGTTGATAAATTGCAAATTTACCGCTCTTAATATGGTCACGGAAACTTTTTAGCGGTTGTCCTAAGCGTAAAATACCTAGTTCGCGACTTCTTTTTACACGATCAATATTTAACTCTAATGGAATAATTTCTTCCGTTCCTTCAGATTGATGTAGTACACGACCATCTGGTCCACAAACAATAGAACGACCACAACCTCCTGTATCCAATCCATTGACATCAAAGAAATAACATTGATTTACAGAAGCCATTGCTCTAACGATCGATAATTCAATCTCGCGATCAATAGTTCCTGTCATCGTTGGATGCAAAATAACTTCTGCTCCCATAGTGGTTAAGGTACGAATCGTTTCTGGAAACCACATATCATAACAAATAGAAATACCAAATCTTCCTACTTTTGGCACATCAAATACACAATATTCATTCCCAGGTGTTATTCCTGTTTCGTACGGATAGAATGGGAACATTTTGCGATATCTTTTTATAATCTTCCCTTTTGGATTGATAACTGTTGCGGTATTATAAATTTTACCTTCACTTTTCTCAAATATAGAACCAGGTAGTAACCATATTCCATATTCTTTCGCTTTTGCTCGCATTTCTGCTTCAAAGTTATTAGGTATTGCTTGTGCTGCATGTGTTAGCGGTCCGAAAGCACATAATTCACTAAACACAATCATTTGTGTCCACGGATAAAGATTCATGGTAATATCAATTTTCAACTTCATCATTTCTACGTTAGAAACGACAGCTGATACTTTCATTTGTATTCCTGCTATTGCGAATGGTTTCATATATTGTGTATTGCTTTCTTAATTTCGGTTTCCAAAATGAATAACCCTTTTTCTAATTGTTCGTCTGTAATTACTAAAGGTGATAAAATTCGTAGTACATTTTTATAAGTTCCTGCACTTATTACTACTAAACCATTATCGGCACAACCTCTTACTATTTGAGGGCATATTTCGGAATTGGGCTGTGTTGGATCTCCGTTATTAACAAACTCAATGGCTATCATTGCTCCAACACCTCTTACATCACCGATTATCGAATGTTGTTTCATTAATTTTTGCAATCTAGCCATAATGACTTGACCAACTTTGACTGCTTTTTCATTCAAATCAATTTCTTTCATGTATTTAATGGTAGCAGATGCAGCAACACAGCATATAGGACTTCCAATGTAAGTTCCACCAATGGAACCAATAGCTGCAGCATCCATTATTTCTGCTTTCCCAATGACTGCGCCAATAGGTAATCCAGAACCCATAGATTTGGCGTACGTACTAATATCGGGTTGTACACCGTAATGCTGCCAACTTGCCCAATGTCCTGTACGACAGAATCCACTTTGCACTTCATCCATTATTAAGACAATACCATGCAAGTCGCAAAAATCTCGCAATCCTTCTAGGTACTTTTTAGGAATGGCATTAAATCCGCCTTCACCTTGAATAGGTTCTAAAATTACGGCAGCTACGCTTTTTACATCTACAAGATTCAGCGCACTTTCATGAAGTCGTTTGAGTTCGTCTTCCACAAATTCATCCATAGTTCGTTTTCCGTGATATCTATAAAAATTCGGAAAAGGAAGACGATATACTTCAGGCGCAAATGGTCCACAATCATACTTATAGCTAATTTTGCTAGTTAACGTCATAGCCATTAAGGAACGACCATGATACGCTCCTGTAAAGCAAAGTATTGCGGGTCTTTTTGTTGCTTGACGCGCTATTTTTATAGCATTTTCTACAGCTTCAGCACCCGTACTAACCAACATGACTTTTGTTTTTTCACCATGAGGTAAAATTTCTGCAAGTTCTTCACATAAAGCTATGTAAGGTTCATACGTAACTACGTTAAAACTGGTATGTAGATATTTCCCTGCTTGCTCACGTATGGCAGCTACAACTGACTCTGGACAGTGACCTGCATTCACTACTCCAATACCTCCTGCAAAATCGATAAGTTCGCGTCCGTCAGCATCTATAATGATAGCTCCTTTTGCCTCTTTTACAGTCGCTGTATTAAAAACACCAACGCCATTTGCCACAGCGTTTTTTCTTCTTTCGAAGAGTTCTTGAGATTTAGTTATTTCTTTAATCATTTTAAAAATTCCATTTTGATATTGTTAAAGTCTAAATAGTCCATTTTCATAGATTATAACGACAACTACTAAGACACAAAAATTATTATGAGGTCACTTATTATTATTTTGAATTAATAAAAAATATAAATACTAGCGATGATTCAGAATTTGAACAAAAAAAATTCATTAAAAAACATGTAGTTTAGAACTGTTAAATGAAGTAATTTTTAAGGGTTTGCAGTTTTACTACATACAACATACAAATGACGAAGCCGCTACTAAATATTGATATGCAGTCATTTAAGAAATTGCAGCTATAGAATCTTCTGAAAGTAAATCAGTTTTATTATTATTTTAGCTATATAGAGAATTTATAGAAAGCAAAATTATTTACTTATTATTCATGTAAATATATGTATAATCTATCTGTTGTGCAATATGATTTAAAATAAAAAAGCTGTTCATCTTATTGATAATTAGTAAAGTATTTTAGCTATAAAACATCATGTAGGAACTGATTAGTCGCTTATTTACATAACAGGATTTACGTTAAGTTAAATTAACGGAGAATGTATCCTATATAAAAAACCGCTTTAAAATAGTTTTAAAGCGGTTTGATATAAAAATTTAATTGAAAAAATGTTAGCAAAGATAGTAACCACTCCATGGTACATAACAACAAACTTTTTTCCCATCAACGAATATAAATGAACCATCTCCGCCACATCTACGGATTAAATGCCAACCTCCAGCAATATTTTTTTGCTCATTTTTAGATAATTCTTGAACGCCTTTCAAATTTAAAAGTGATTTTTTCATGATTTTAGTTTTTATGGTTAAATTATCAAGGAATATACTGATTATTTTACATTAATTAATGAATTTGATTATTTTTTGTAAAACATTCGTCACAATTCGTACACTTTTATTTGACTCATTACAAGCACGTTGGTTGTTTTATAAGGGAAAATTAGATTTTCAGAGAATGTTTGAGTGTCAAATTTTTCGATGAATTTAGTACTTTCAATTGTAATTAGATAATTGAACTGATTTAAAGTTTTTCAATAGTTACTTAGCAATAAGAGCTGGGTTTTCCTCAACGAATGTTTCAAGTACTTTAAAGAAGTTTAGTATGTCTTGTTTGGTATTGTTTGCATTTACAGTGACCAATCTCACGAAAGTGTCGGCATTGAAAGATCCGAAGCCTACAACAGTAATTTGATGCTCATATAGTGCAGTGCAGAGTATTGTTGGATCAATGTTTTTGTAATTGAAACAGATAGAAATTGAGTCATCAAAACTATATAAAGTGTAATCAGAATTATTTTTGATGTAATCGCGTGCAGTAGCTGCCAAATCAAATTGATGATCAACAATTTGCTTTAAACCAAGTGTTCCAACAGATTTCCAGAGTGTCCAAAACTTCAAGGCATCATTTCTTCTTCCGCATTGAAACGAAGTTTTACCTAGGTTAAAATCATCTCCGTCTGTTTGATACAAGTAATCGGCTTCAATACTAAACGAATTGTGTAAATGTTTTTTATCGTTGACTAATATAATAGAACACGTTAAAGGCGTTCCAAGCATTTTGTGTGCATTGTAACTGAATGAATTAGATTTTTCCATTCCTTTTACAAGATGTTTATAGTGTTCGCTAAAAATTACACTTCCACAATATGCGCCATCAACATGTAGCCAAATATCATATTTTTCTGTGATCGTAGCAATTTTGTCTATCGGATCAAAAGCACCTAAAACGGTTGTTCCTGCCGTAGCATTCACATATGTTGGCACATATCCATCATTCAGATCGGCAATGATTTGCGCTTCTAATTTTTCTGGAATCATTCGTCCTTTTGAATCGGCTTCTATGTGGCGAATATTATTTCTTCCTATTCCTGTAAAACTTGTATTTTTTGCATTCGAATAGTGTGATTCTTTGGAAGTGTATATGACCATTGGCTTGGACATTCCTTTTGATCTACACTCAGGATCTTTAGCATCTCGCGCCATAACCAACGCCATGTAATTACTCATAGATCCGCCTGTTGGAAATGTTCCATTACTTTGCGTTCCATACCCAATTAACTCGCAAGATTTTCTGATAATTTCCTGCTCAATACCAACTTGAGGACCCGCAACTTTGTATGTATACATGCTGTTATTTAGCATTACGGCAAGTAAATCACCTAAAACAGCTTTGCTTTGTCTTCCACCAAATAATTGATTAAAAAATAAATTTGTTGCCGTTTTTGGAGTAGCTATCAGAACGTTTTGAAGCGCAACCTTAAACTCATCATCCATCATTGCTGAATCATTTAGTGATAAATCAACAGCATCGTATAGTTTATTTGCTTCAATTCGGTCAGCAACTGGGTTATTTTCTTCTTCTTTTAATAAGATTTCAATAAGCTCATTAAACAAAGTAATATCACTATTTATATCAGACATTCATTTTTTTTTAAGTTTTTTGCTAATCACAAGGAAACGTATCATAAGACAAATTCTTACTTATGAATTGGCTTGATTTTTCATCAAATACATTGCAATTACGTATTGGTTTTGCATATAGATGAAGAGACATGCTTCTTTTTTTGGAGATATTTTCTAAGCAATGATAGCCCATAAAATCTATCATATAGGTAACATTATTTGCTTTTGAAATTAGTGAAGAAGTACTGATTAGCGCACCAGTTTCGTCTTTTTCGTATCTTGTTTCTTTAAATTCACCTTGAATAATTTTCACCCAACATTCTTCTCCACCATGATCGTGAATCGCTGTTTTTTGTCCTGCTTCCCAACATAATAGAATCAGTTCAAACTCTTCGTTTTCAATAATACAATTTCGGGCGTAACATTCATCAGACCATGAGCTATAGTCAGTAAAATCGCCATTTGGCAAATTCGCAGAACGTATAATATTATCATAATTTGTCCTCTCCTCTTCGCAAAGAGCAGTGATTAAATCATTTAATGATTGAAGATTTGCAGAGTTTTGTTCTTTAGAATTCAAAATATTAATCCTTTTTTCTGTTGATATTGTTCACAAATCCAAGGTCATTCCCTAAATCTAACAAATTATTTTAGGACATTTGTGAAGTAATCCTACTTAGTACAAAATTAGTCATTTTTATACTTTCTGACCAATTTTTAGCTATTATTCAGAAATTTTTTGTGGTAATTACTTCCCGTTTGTCTTAAAGTATTCATGAAGTTTACTATTTTTTTTATATGATAAAAGATTTTTTCTTTCATCAATAGTATCAGTGAACAAAAAAAACCAACAACTAGAAAATATCTTAGTTATTGGTTTTTAATTACTTATAGCTACTAATTAGTATCTCAACTGGTTTACTACATTAGCTACTTTCTCTATAATTATTTAATACGATTTAGTAATTTACTAAAACTTAAAACACATTCTTTTTTAAGTGCTTCATTTTGAAGTTCGTCTGAAATTTGAATGCACTGAATTGGTAACTGATTTGTTCTGCCAGAAGTTTCGTTTTTTAAGCAATTAGACGATAAAACAATTGCGCCATCTACACTTCCATCATTGATCATTTTTAAACATTCCTGCTCGCGTTCGCGCTTTTCAAAGGATTGAAACAACACAATGCGATAGCCAAATTTTGATGCGACTTTTTCTATATTATGCAAAAAACAACTGTAAAATGTAGTATTTACTTGCGGAATAATAATCGCGATGGCTTTTGTTTGTTTTTTACGCAATGCAACCGCATAGTTGTTAGGAACATATTCATGTTTCAATGCAATTTTCTGAATTGCCTTTCGCGTATTTAAACTGATATCAAATTTGTTATTCAACGCTTTTGAAACCGTAGAAATTGAAAAACCCGATAGTTGCGATAATTCCTTTAACGTAATGGCAGATTGCGTAAGATTCATATTCGTAGTGATTTTATAATCTGAAGTGCTTCTCTAGTTAAAGATTCAATTTTCTCTAAATCAAAGTCGCCGTTTTCCTTTTTCTGAATTAATTTTGAACCCATTCCGACACATGTTGCGCCAGCATTAAACCAAGCTTCTAAATTTTCTTTCGTTGGAGAAACGCCGCCTGTTGGCATAATGCTTGTCCAAGGTTGTGGCCCTTTGATGGCTTTGATAAAATTGGGTCCATAAATTCCACCAGGGAATAATTTAACAATTTCGCAACCTAATTCTTCCGCTCTTGCAATTTCTGTTAACGATCCGCAACCTGGTGACCATAATACTTTTCGTCGGTTACAAACAATTGCAATGTCTTCTCGTAATACTGGTGTTACAATAAAATTAGCTCCTAAAGCCATGAATCTTGAAGCAGACGCTGCATCAGTTACAGAACCAACGCCCATAATCATTCCCGGTAATTCGGCAACGGCATATTTAGTTAATTCTCCAAAAACTTCATGTGCAAAATCGCCACGCGCTGTAAATTCTAGTAAACGCGCGCCACCATTATAACATGCTTTTAGCACTTTTTTACTTACTTCTAAATCATTGTGAAAAAATAGAGGAACCAATCCTGTTTCCTTCATTACGTGTGCTACTTCTATTCTTGAATATTGTGCCATTTATAAATGTGTGTTTGTTGAATCGTTTATTTGTTTATTCGTTAAATAAATAAATCGATGTTTTATCTCGCGACTCTTCCAGAAGCGTCTCCGCCCATTAATTTCTCTACTTCAGCTATGGTTGCTAAATTCGCGTCTCCTTTTATTGTATGTTTCAGGCAAGATGCTGCAACTGCAAAATCTAGTGCATTTTGGTCATCTTCTGGGTATTTTAGCAATCCGTAGATTAATCCGCCCATAAATGAATCTCCACCACCAACTCTATCTACAATATCTGTAATTTGGTATTGGCGTGTTTCATACATTTTTGAACCATCATATAAAACGCCTGCCCACGTATTGTGTGAAGCAGAAATAGAACCTCTTAACGTTGTAATTACTTTTTTAGCTCTTGGGAATTTTTCCATCATTTGTTTACAAACTGATAAGAAAGCTTCTGCTTTTACATCATGTCCGTGTTTATGAACATCTAAACCTTCTGGATGAATTCCGAAATGCTTTTCTGCATCTTCTTCATTTCCTAAGATAATGTCACAATACGACGTTAATTCCGTCATAATTGCTTCACGATCTCCGCCGTAATTCCAAAGTTTTGCTCTGTAATTTAAATCTGTCGAAATTGTAATTCCTTTTGCACTTGCTGCTTTTACTGCTTCTAAACATACGTCTGCTGCTCCTTGCGATATTGCAGGTGTAATTCCTGTCCAATGAAACCATTCTACGCCTTCAAAAACTGAATCCCAATCAATCATTCCAGATTCAACTTCAGCTATAGCTGAATGCGCTCTGTCATAGACAACTTTACTTCCTCTACTTACGGCACCAGTTTCTAAGAAATAGATTCCTAAACGATCTCCACCATAAACAATTTTATCAACGCCAACACCACGTTTCCGCATTTCCATCATCGCGCATTGTCCGATATCGTTGTTGGGCAATCTTGTTACAAAATCAACTGAAACTCCATAATTAGCTAAAGAAACAGCTACATTAGATTCTCCTCCACCATATACTACATCGAAGTTATTTGTTTGCGAAAATCTTAAAAATCCTGGAGGTGCTAAACGAAGCATAATTTCTCCGAAAGTGACTACTTTACTCATCTTTTATAGGTCTTAAATTGGTTAAATATCTTTTTGGTTAAACGTTTAAGCAGATTGTTAAAAATAAATCAAAACAACTATGTTTTGATTTTGTGGCGTAAAATGCTATTTTTGCTTAAACGATTAAGCAAATATATAAAAACTAAGTGAATAAAAAAAGAACTACTATAAAAGACATTGCAAATGTTTTGAATATTTCTCCGGCGGCTGTTTCAAAAGCGCTTCATGATGATTCTAGAATAAGTGCAAAAACGAAGGCTGCTGTTAAGCGTGTTGCTAAGGAATTGAATTATCAACCAAATCACTTGGCAAGTGCATTGCGAAGTGGAAAAAGTAATTTAGTGGGTGTAATTGTGCCTAGAACTAGTAGCAATTTTTTTTCCTCGGTCATTCAAAATATAGAAGAAGTACTTACGAAAGAAGGTTATAATATTATTATTACACAATCTAACGAGTCTTTTAAAAAAGAATGTAGCAGTATTGATACGTTACTTTTTACGCAAGTTGATGGAATTATTGCTTCTATGGCGAATGAAACTGTTGATCTTTCCTATTATGAAAAAATAAAATCTAAAGGCATTCCATTGATATTATTTGATAGAGGTGAAAACGACTTGAATGTTGATTATATTGGAATAAACGATTATGATAGTAGTTTTATGATTGTAGAGCATTTAATCTCAAAAGGATGCAAACGTATCGCACATATTGGCGGTTTTAGACATACTCGAATTTTTAATAATAGAATTAGAGGTTATATTGATGCAATTCATAAATATGACTTACCTCATGAAGATGATTTACTAATTGAAAGTAGTTTAACGTTGGAAGATGGACGCTTGAAAATGCAAGAATTATTAGCATTGAAAAATCCGCCAGATGCTGTTTATATCGCTAGTGATTATGCCGCTTTAGGAGCGTTGCAATTGTTGAAAGAAAACAATATTAGTGTTCCAAATGATATTTGCTTGGTTGGTTTTGGTAACGAACCTTTTACATCTTTGGTAACTCCAACGCTTACAAGTATTAATCAACATAGTGCCCAAATTGGTCAATTGGCAGCTCAAACTTTTTTGGAACGTGTTAAGATGGATACTGTAAAACAGACCTTAAATAAAATTATTTTAGATGCAGAATTGATTGAACGCGATTCTTCTCAAAAAAAATAAGCGTTACTGTTTAAAAACAATAACGCTTACTTGCTACCAAAAAAACTTTACAAGGCGTCATTCTGAACTTGATTCAGAATCTCATTATACTGATTTTCAATAATGATGAGAAACCGAATCAAGTTCGGCTTGACGAAATTTTGACTTTTTTGATAGTTACAAATTACTATCAAAAAATGAAATATTTTTTATATTCCTAATGCTTGTCCGCCACCAATTTGGATAGTTTCCGCCGTGATAAATGATGCATCTTTACTTGCTAAGAAAGAGATAACGCCGGCTACATCTTCTGGCTGACCTAATCTACCTAACATAATATTGTTTGCCCACGAAGCAAAAACTTCTGGCTTCGTTGCCTTAATTTGTGCATGAAATGGCGTATCAATTGTTCCTGGAGATACTGCATTTACTCGAATACCGTATTCAGCTAAATCTTTTGCTAAGGCTCTCGTTATTGCATGCACACCCGCTTTTGATGTTCCGTAAATTCCTGCTCCTGGTCCACCAGCAGTCCATCCTGCATTTGATGTATAGTTTATGATTGAAGGATGTTCTCCTTTTTTAAGGTATGGAATTGCTGCTCTTGAAGCAAAAAATACAGAATCCAAGTTGAGTGCCATTACAAATCTATAAAATTCAGTTGTCATTTCTTCAAATCGAGATCTTCCACCTAAACCTCCAGCATTGTTTACTAGCACATCTATTTTACCGTATTTGTCACCTATTTTCTTAATGTTTGTGGTTACTGCATCTTCTTTTGTAACATCGAATCCTAGATATTCAGCAATGATTCCTGCGTCAGTAAGTTCTTTAACTCGTTCTGCTCCTGCTTTGTCGTCAATACCGTTTAAAACTACTGTATATCCGTCATTCCCTAATCTTTTTGCTACTTCAAATCCAATTCCTCCTGTAGCTCCTGTAACTACAGCTATTTTTCCTTTATTGCTCATATTAATTTTTTTTGATTTTTATTTTATTTTGAATAAATATTTTAGTTAACTTTTTGATTTTAATGGTTCAATTTTAGGAATCAAAATCCAAACGCTCGCTATTACTATAAATGCTAATACTGCTCCAATTATAAAAGCAGGTGCATAATTACCGCCAACTGTTAACATTGGTACTAAAGCTACTAAACCTGCACCAGATAATTTTGCTGCTGTACCTGCAAAACCAGAAAGCGTACCTACTGTTTTCTTTCCATATAAATCACTTGGTAATGTTTGTACATTTCCAATGGCTGTTTGAAAACCAAATAGAACGACAGCCATTATTAATACTGCCGCAATAGGTGAACCTGGGCTTGACAAGGCTAATAAAGCTGGAAGCATAATAATACACCCAAGCGTTATCACTACTTTACGAGTTTTATTGACATTCCATCCAGCTTTTAGTCTGTTTTGAGCATATAAACCTCCAAACCAAGCACCTAACATAGCGCCAACATAAGGAACCCAACCGTAAATACCAATTGCTTTTACGTCCATACCATATACTTCTGATAAGTATATTGGAATCCAAAATACGAATAACCACCATATTGGATCTATTGCTGCAGAAGCAATAATAACTCCCCAACTTTGTTTGCGTGAAAGTAATTCTCCTGTAGAAGGATTGTATTCTTCTAATTTTTCGATAGCTACTTCTTTCTCTTTTAATTTTTGACCACCAAGAATATGTGCTTTTTCAGCTGCTGTTAACCAAGGATGCTCTTTTGGCGGTGCTTTTACTAATATTAACCAAGGAATTAACCAGAGTAAACCAATGAGACCTACGATGACAAATATCATTTGCCAACTAAAATAAACGGTTAAAAAAGCAATGGTTGGTATCGCTATAATACCTCCTATTGCGGCACCAGAGTTGAACAATCCTTGTGCAAAAGCTCTTTCGTTTGAAGGAAACCATTCTGCATTTCCTTTTGCTGCTCCTGGCCAGTTTCCTGCCTCAGATATTCCTAGTATTGATCTAAAGAAAGCAAAGCTTAATACACCATTAGCTAAGGCATGAAGTGCGGTAGATATTGACCAAAACCCAATGGATAAAACAAAACCTATTCTTGTTCCAACCTTATCGAATATTTTTCCAAAAATAGATTGTCCAAATGCATATGAAAACATAAAGACTACCGAAATTAGCGCATAAATTTCTTTTCTTTCCGTTGTAGATTTATCTGGATATAAATCTTCTGCAATACTTGGCCATAAAACTACCAAAGCTTGCCTATCGATATAGTTAATAACAGTTGCTAAAGCTATTAGCCCTATAACCCACCATCTTAATCCTTTTAATTTCATAATTTTTATGCATCAGTGATACAAATCCTTGTGAGAACAAGCATTGTACGATGATTTTTGAGCAAATTCGCTCCTGTGTATTTTGTGTGTAATTTGTATGTTGAAGAAATGTGTGTTACGTTTCTATCTATAAAATTACTTCCCTTCGTATATTTTGTATTGCAATGTTGAAGCCGTGCATCTTCAAAATTGGATATTTTGTTTTCATTTAAGTATTATAACAGTATTGGTATAATATTTTAAAATGTTCTTTCATTTTTTGTTTTGCTAATTGCGGATCTTGCTTTTTTATTGCATCAAAAATACTTTGATGTTCTACAATTCCTAATTCCGCTAAACTTTTATCACACACATGATATTTTTCAAAGTTTGTAATGATTTCTGGTGTAATGATAAGCATGAATGTGTTCATCGTGCTATTCCCAGAAGCTTTTGCGATGGCTAGGTGAAATAGTAAATCTTCTTGAACGGCATCTTCGCCGTTGTTAACTTTTTCAGAATACGCATCTAAAGCTTCTTTCATTTTAACAAGATCTTCATCTGTTCTTCGCAATGCTGCTAATCGAGCTGTTTTGAGTTCAAGTAAAATTCTGGTTTCTACTAACGATTTAAAGTCTGGTTCTTCTAAACGAAGAATGTCTTCAATCATACCATTTAATGCGGTTACTCCAATGTTTGCTACAAATGTTCCACTTTGCGGAATTGATTTTAGTAATCCATAAAATTCAAGTTTTTGAATAGCTTCTCTAACATTACTTCGCGTGACTTCAAACTTTTCAGATAACATACGTTCCGATGGAAGTTTGTCGCCAGGTTCCAAGTTTTTTAAATTGATTAAATCTCTTATTTTAGAAATAATCGTTTTTTGAACATCGAATGATTCTGTCTTTGTTAGGATATCTAATTTCATACGTTAAATTCTCTAATTGGTTTACCAAATTATGTATATCAAATTTATAGTATTATAGATGAATGCACTCTTAAAACTCGAAAAAAAATTATTGAACCTTACTGATCTAAATTAGACCAGTAAAACTCAACAAAAAGCATTTATTCAAATTAATTAACTTATTAAATATTAATGTGTTACTTCTAAATTGTAATACCGAACTTTTGCAAATGAACCTTCATCATGTGATTGAAAATAGTTTTCAAAGATTCTTCATTTTTTATTTGCTATTGGAACAGTTATTTTCCAATGACTCAAGTCGATATTTGATTTCTTTCTTTGTAAGTACTTGTCAAAATATGACGACTTACAAAGAAAGAGAGATATCAAATATTAGTATCCTGGATTTTGAGTGATTGCTCCAAAGCTAGATGTTATTTCTGAAATTGGAATAGGTGCTACATAATAGTTAGTATCTGTAAAACCTAATACTGTTGTAGCAGTACCAGTTCTAACCAAATCAAACCATCTGTGTCCTTCAAAAGCTAATTCTAATCTTCTTTCATTAGCAATTGCTGTTCTTACTGCAGTTTGAGTAGTTGCAGTTGTGTTTAGCAAACCTGCTCTAGTTCTAACTTTATTTAATTGTATGATGGCAGCAGGTGTACTTGTATTTTCATTTAATGCTTCCGCATATAATAATATGACATCCGCTAATCTCATTTCTATAAAATCGTGATCTGCGCCACCTGTTTGAGGGAATTTTGGAGATGAAGAATTTGCCTCATCAATAGTTACCACTCTTCTTAAATCTGTATTACCACCAGCTTCACTAACATTAAATGCAGTGATTAGAGATGGATCTAATGGATCTAACGCTTTTGTATCCAATCCAAAAGACCATTCCCAAAACTCAGAAAAACCATATTCATCTGGTATAGAGCTTGATACTTGAGTTGCAAATATGATTTCTGAATTTAAATCATTAACAAAAATATCAGCATAGTTATTTTGTAAAATAACACCTGCTCCAGAAGCTTGGCTTACAGCATCTGCAAGATATGGTTGCGCAAGATTAAAATTACCCATGTGCACATACACTTTACCTAATAAACTTTGAGTTGCAATTAAAGACGCTCGTCCACTAGCTAACCCAGAATTATCTAAAACAGCTATTGCATCTAGTAGATCAGGAATGATAACATTGTTATAAACATCAGTAGCTGGTTGTCTTACTAAAATAGAGGTATCTGTTACGCTTGGTGCAGCAGATAAATTTACAGTAACATCACCAAACATTTGTACTAATTTGAAATAAGATAAAGCTCTTAAGAATCTAGCTTCTGCTATTTGAGTAGCATCTGAAGAATTTTCAATTACATTATTAGCACTTAATATTGACTTGTATAAAGCTGAATAGAAAGGGCGAAAAAATTGATTGTTTAGAGTTCCATCAAATAAATCACCGTTGTATCTATCAAATGCAGGATATGGTTCTTCATCCATTAAAGCGTTATCGGCTCTGAAGTCACCCATTACTGCCATTGGCGTAACAGATCCAAGCTGATAAAAATATGCAGCATTTAAAACTCCGGTAAAATCTGTCAAAGAATCTGAACTAGCGATATTAGGTGGCACTTGATCTAAATCTGATGAACATGCTGTTATAAACAGCAACGATCCTAATAATAAATATATATTTTTCATTTTTTTTTATTTAAAAGTTAACATTTAAACCGAAAGTAAAACTTCGTGCAACTGGACTTGCTCCTACTTGAACACCAGAAGTTGTAGGTCCTAAATAACCTCCATTGGTAGTTTCTATACCTTCTGGATTAAATGATGTATAATCACTTGACCAGAAATATAATAAATTAGTTGCTGCAGCATAAACTCTAAGAGAACTGATACCAAATTTATTAGTTAAATCACTATCAAGTGTATAACCAATAGTTAGGTTTCTTAATGCTACATATGATGCATCTTGTATCACAGCATCTGTTTGATCTCTTGCTCGTGTAAAATGGCGTCCATTAGCATCAGCAATACCATCGTCATTAGCATCAAAACTATCACGTAATCTTCCACCAAATTGTGATTGCCAATATAATGGGTCAATATTGAAAACTTCTGCTCCATGTGATCCTTGAAATTGAAGTGACATATCAAAATCTTTATATTTCATTTGACTATTGAAACCCCAATAAAAATCTGGTGTATTTTGCCCTATTTTAACATAATCGTCTCTATTTATTACACCATCACCATTTTGATCTTTTACATAATATTCTCCACTAGTGGCACCAACGGTTCTTGTTGGATCTGCTACATGAATCATTTCAATTTCTCCAGTAGTTTCTAATCCCCACATTTCACCTATTTCTCCACCAACATAGTTTCTAAATTCTGGACCTCTACCACTTTGACCGTAAACAGTTGGTGGTAATTCGTCTAAACCATCTAGGTCTTTAATTTCTGTATTAACTGTAGATAAGTTACCGCTAACATTCCAAGAGAAGTCATCATTATTTATGATAGTTGCACTTAGTTCAAATTCCAAACCAGTACTTTCAACATCACCTGAATTAATTAGTACACTTGTTGTACCTAAGACTTCAGAAACACTTCTACTAAGCAAGATGTCTTCAATATTAGATGTGTAATAATCTACACTTAATCTAAAACGATTATTTACAAACCCTAAATCAGTACCAAAGTTGGTCTCTGTATTGGTTTGCCAAGTTAAATCTGGGTTTGCAATATTATTAGGGATTCCAAATGCATTCCCAAATACTGATGGTCCAGAATTTAAAAGACTTAACGCATCATAAGCTCCTAAAAAAGCAGTAGTTCCTAGAGAACCAATACTAAATCTTAGTTTTAATAGCGATAGAAGTTCTGACTCATAAAAAGATTCGTTATGCACATTCCATCCTAAAGAAAGTGCTGGGAATGTTGCATGTTTTTCATTGGCTCCAAAACGAGAATCACCATCTCTTCTTACTGAAACAGATGCTAAATAACGATTGTCATACGCATAGTTAATTCTTCCAAAAATACTCTGTCTGTTAATTTCCTCATCTCTTTCCGTTACAGTAATATCTGCAGGATCTAACAAATTATAGTTAACAATATCGCCATATGGGACATTTGTACCTCTTAATGCAGTTCCATCGATGTAGAAATTTTGAAATTCTACACCAACTAAAGCAGCTATATCATGCTTTCCTATTTGTTTTGAATAATCTAACGTAGTTACACTTAATATTGAAGATCTTTTTACGTCTGTCTGATCTAAGTCAGTTTGATTAGTACGTAATCTAGAATCTGCCTCAAGTCCTTGGTAATAATAGTCTTGAGTATCGTTAACATCTGCTCCTAAAACAGTTTTTATATTTAACCCTTCTATAATAGTGTATTGTAAATACGTATTAACATTAGCGAAATACGTTCGTTGTGTTCGTTCTGCATTGTCAAGCTTTGTTGCAGGACCTGCATCTCCTGATCCTCCAATACCATTACCAGATCTTCCATAATGCCAGTCTTGTGCAGTATCACCAGGTTGTAATGTATAGATGCTACTATTAACACCTAAATCAACACCTAAACTACCTCCTCTGTAACCATCGTCAAATGGAGATAACCCCAAATTTTGAGCTTCAACATCCAATTGTTGAACGAATGCAATAGATTCTGCGGTATGATAAATAGGATGTACTCCATAAGCTCTTAAAAGATCTCTTTGATCATGAGCAAGTATTGCTCTATCAGATTTAAATCCATTAAAACTTAATCCTGCTTTTAACTTGTCGCCCAATTTAGCATCGATATTCAAACGCGCATTAATTCTTTCAAACTCTTGAGTAATTGCAATACCTTCAGTATCTTGATAACCAATAGATGCAAAATATTTTACATTTTCATTACCACCACTCATACTAAGGTCATGACTTGTACTATTACCGTTTTGAAAAAGCCATTCTTCTGGACTTATAGCACCAGGTGAATTTCTATAAGCATTTATTCTATAATTTAATAAAGCCGGATCTACCTCAGAAACATCAAAACTCCCGTTGGCTATATTACTCTCTATAGTATTAGCCCATTTGTTAGCATTCATATTTAGATTGTCCCTTTGGTACTTACTTGATGTACTAAAATACGTATTATAACTAAAGGTAGTTTTACCTGTCTTACCTTTTTTGGTTGTAACCAAGATAACACCATTTGCACCTCTAGAACCATAAATAGCTGAAGAAGCAGCATCTTTTAAAACTTCCAAACTTTCAATATCGTTTGGGTTAACAGTTGCTAAATTTCCAGAAATTGGAAACCCATCAACAACAATTAACGGACTTGAATCACCTGAAATAGATGAAGCTGCCCTTACTTGAATCTTTAAATCTGCACCAGGCTCTCCACTTGTATTTTGAATCAAAACACCCGATAATTTACCGGCTAGTGCTTCATCAACACGTGTAGCTTGTACAGCTGCAACATCCTTACCCTTTATTTGTGCTACTGATCCTGTAAGATGTGATTTTTTACGTGTACCATACCCAACAATCACAACTTCATCAAGTGCTGAAGCATCATCTTCTAAGGAAACATTAAGTGTTTTTTGATCTGTAATGGTCACCGTTTTTGTTACAAATCCGATAGACGAGAATTGTAGAACATCACCTTGAGTCACAACAATTTGATAAAGTCCATCGAAGTCTGTTGCAGTACCTTTCGATGTTTTTACATTAAGCACATTTACACCAGGTACAGGTTGACTGTCCGATGTGGCAACGACTTTCCCCTTTAGGGTAAAAGATTCCTGCGCATACATTGTGACGCAAAAGAGCAACATTGCAATGCAGGTCAGCTTACTTTTTAAATTCATAATAGGTTATTTAAATTAGTTAATATTTGACTAATTACTCAAAGCTACAATTCTACCATACTATTTTTTTGTATTTTAGCGGTATGCAAGTTGCGTTAAGCAATTATGTATAATTTTACTTCCCTTCCAAAGAAGTAATATTCCAAAAGGATAGGCGTGCACCTATCCTTTTTTTATGATTAATGAATTGGTTAACCAGATTGGTTAACCAAATATATGTATAAAATTTTGTTAATTCCAACGTTTTCGTGAATTTTATTAATAAAACGTTAAATTTTAACCCGTTTAATGTAATTATTTCATAAAGTCCTCTCTAATAGGACTAAACACATCTATTAAGATTCTTTTTTCTGTACAAACTGCTCCATGCAGTATATGATGTGGAATGTACACTGAATTTCCATAATCAACTAAACTGTTTCAACTTCTCGTAGTGGCTAGCAGATTTTTTCCTTATGATTTATCTCCAAAATATGATACCGCATCTCCACTTAAGAAATCTTCTCTTACAGGACTAAATGTGTCAATTAGTTCTCCTTCTTCTAAACAAACTGCACTATGCAATAAATTAGGTTCTATATATACACCATCTCCTGCTTCTACAAGTTGCTTTTCTCCATCAATTTCAAATTCAAATTTACCAGAAACACAATAAGTAGCTTGTGTGTGAAAATGTTGATGTGGGGAACCTAATGCTCCTTTGTCAAATTTCACTCTTACCATCATAATTTGATTATCATACCCTAAGAACTTTCTTGATACGCCTCCTCCAAGCTCTTCCCATTTCATATCTTTTGAAATGATATACTTTTCACTAAATCGATTCATTGTTTTTATTTTTTTATGATTAATTGATTTTTTGAAATGTAAATCCACCTTTCCAAGTATAGTTTACATCGTTTATTTTTAATGTATGTGTCGCTTCTTTTGAAGCATCTTTGTTTGCAGTTATAAATAGTTTCGTAATTCCATTTACATTGGTTATTGCAATTGCTGTATAATCTTCAGTATTAACAACAACTTTTAATTCTTTGATACTACTGTTTGAATTTACCGCAGATTCTGAAACCGGACTGTAACTACCATGTGCTTCTATTGTTGAAACAAAAAGTGTGTTTTTAGTATTTTTCCTTCTTACCATTAATGCAGCTTCTCTTCTTAGATTGAATGCTGGATCGTTTGCACCAATTCTTGTAAATAGTATTTCGTCGTTCGTGTTAGATACCGTTGTTAAGCTGTAAAATTTCCCCTTGTTTAACCAAGAAAATTTAGTATTATCCGCAGTAGTTTTTGCTGTTCCTTCTACATATAAATGTTGGTATCCGTTTTTGCTTCCTAAAGTTTTTAAAGTTTCTGGTGTTTTGTATTCGAAATTGGTAGTTACTACTTGACCTAAAAAGTAATATGGAAAATCATATTGATTCGCTTTATTAGAAACCACTTTCATAATGTCTAACATGTATGGTTTTTCGAAATCTTCATCTTTAATGATTGCCATAG
This sequence comes from Kordia antarctica, assembly GCF_009901525.1. Taxonomy (NCBI): domain Bacteria; kingdom Pseudomonadati; phylum Bacteroidota; class Flavobacteriia; order Flavobacteriales; family Flavobacteriaceae; genus Kordia; species Kordia antarctica. The sequence continues at coordinate 4,425,368 of NZ_CP019288.1, read as the reverse complement.
TTCGAAGCATTTCGGTTCCAGGATATGCGTTTACTTCTTTTGCACTTGCAACTTGAACGTTTTCATTTTCTGAAGAAAAGTAATGTAATACGGAATGGTTTTGACTTCCTATTTCATATTTTGCATTAAAGTGAGAAGTTTCATTTTGAGTTAGTGTATTGTGTGCAATAGTTTGTTTTGCCCACGTTTTGTTTTCTTTTAAGTAATTACCGCCACCTTTTTGCTCAATGTTTACAAAACGTGCCAATCCGTAATCTTGAAGTATTTCTTCTCCTTTTTCGAATAATGAATACGATAATTTATCATAATGCCCATGACTGGATCCTTGTGCAGCATATTTGAAAACAAGTTCGATGTCTTCATTTCTTAAGATCCCAACGCCGCCTTGTGTTCCATTTGGTCCATCGGATAGATTGATTGATTTTTTGTCAAATGGTTTTGCCTTCCTATTTTTTATACCAAGTGCAACTGCCAAACCAGAATCGTCTAATAATACGCGGTCTTGTGCTGTTGCAATGCTTAATAATCCTGGATCTTGTTCTCCAAAATGATACGAAATATCTACCGCAGTCACTAAAGCACTGTTGTAATAGGACATTCCTTTTTGACCATCGTTCAACGGAAAAAAATCTCCATCTGCATCCGATAAGTTTAAAAGTGCATTAATCGATTTTAAAAGTACACCTTCTTTGTATTCAAAAATCTTCAATTCAGGTTTTACATTATGTAATCCTTCCGCAAAAACTAAAAAAGGATACATTGCATATCGTTGGTAATATGGACCTTCATTGTAATAACCATCTGGCGAAAAAGGTTCTTCTATGTTTGCTAGAAAACCTGCTTTTCCGTCTTTATTTAAAAATCCTCCATCATCATCTTTTTCTTTGGTATCTAATTTTAAATCTTTAATTCCATATAAAGCACGATCAATTAATTCTTCATCATTCATTACCAAACCAATCATACCAACAGCGGCATTTCCCCAAGTACTGTGATTGTGTACTCTTTGGTAAAATTGCGGACTGTCTATGGAAATATGATCTGCAAATGGTCTGAATAAGTTGGTTTCTAGCTTGTTGCGTTCTTCTTCCGATAAGTAATTATAGATACAATCGTATGCTTGACTCACATAAACCAACCAATTGGAATCGTTTAAGCATTGCCAAAATAATTTACCTCTAGCATACGAACGAGTTTTTGGATGCAATGGCAATGTTTTGTACATTTCTTCGTATTGCATCAACATATCTTTTACATACTTGGCATATTTTTCGTCGTCTAAAATTTGATATAAAACGCCTGCTTTTTGTAAAACTATCATGTTGCGCTTGTGACGAACATGAGTGTAACCGCCTGAATAATCTTTTGGAATTGGTGTTTCTATTCCTGCTGCAATTTCTGCGTCTATTTCTTCTTGAACCACTTTTAAGGTGTTATCAAAAATTGGAATGTTACCCAATTGCGCTCTAATGTCTTTTACACCTTGAACTGTTAATATTAAATTAGGATGTTGTTGTGAAGTTGAAGTTGATTTTTTATTGTCAGAAACAGTCTCCGCTTCTTTTTCACAAGAAAATATTGTAAAAACAAGCGCAACTATTGCAAATTTTACTATTGTGTTATGTCTTATTTTCATAGTTAGTTTTTAGAAATAATTCCTAAATCTTTAATATCTGTACCTTTATTTTTATTTTAATGAGTTAGATATAGATTATAATATTTTACATAAGAAAATGCATTAGCATCTGTTGTTGTTAAGTAATTACCTGCTTTGAAATAGTTTTCAAATGGCCATTTGTCCAGACTCACATCTTCATATATAAAAGGAGATTCATTATTGAGTGTAACAGTAATTTTTGCGTCAGAAGCTTCAATTTTAAAATCGAAAGCATCATAACCAACATACCCTAAATTTTCTTTAATGTCGTACCAAGTACTGTTTGAAGTCTCTAGTAAATCATCGCCAGAAGTGCTTTCATCGATTAATGATTTTTTGTGCGACCAAACATATCCGTCTTTCCAATAGATTTTAATTAATGGCGGACTATTGTTTGATGAGAAACCATGTGTTGCCATATCTGCTTCCGAAATGATTCCGTGAATTTGCATCACAATCACTTTATGATACGTATCACTTGAGTTGGAATTTTCTGAAACGTCAACCACTTTTAAGCGACCTTGCATAATTCCACCTTCTAGCAACGTCCAATTTTCTCTTGAGTTTGAAGGATTTATTAATTCTCGTAATTCCGTACGCGAATACGAACTATTTGTCGTAGAAACCTCTGGAAACGTGTAGAAAACTACCGATTCATCATCTGCATCATCATACATATAAGGTTGTACAGGCGCTAAAGTTTGATAGCCAAAGTTTATTAATTCGTTTGGTTGATATTCGTCAGGTTTTCCGTCGTTGTTTTCATCAACAGGAAGTGTGACTTTCCAATCTGTAAAATCAATATCTGCAAAGTTTACAACTGGTGGCGTCGGGTCTGGAGTTGTTGGAGTTGACGTATTTGTAGGCGTTGGTCTGTCTAATTCATCATCACTTGAGCAACTTGTAGAAATAATCAAACAAACAGACAGCAATAGCACTTTGTGTATACGACTCAAAATAGATAATTTTAGATACATATTTTAAATTGGTTAACCAGATTGGTTTACCAAATATAAGTATATTTCTGAATGCAGCAAATTTTTAGGTATAAATTGAGGGTTTTAATGAAGATATTACCATTTTAAAGCTTATTTACAGACAATTTCGCAGAAAAAGCTGAATTTATTATTAATGTAATAGTTGTCTCTAAGTTAAACTCAGAGGTCGCCAAAGTGTAAATTTTTAATTTTCAACATACTACAATGTGAAAAAACTGAAAACAGGATTAAGAAAGCACCCTTTTGAGGTTATAACAGGTGAAAAAATAGTCTCTAAAGACAAAATATGTAATCACAAAACTTCCGTATATTTCTCTTATTTAGCATAATAACAGGAGCTTTATATGAAAGTAATAGCCATTTTATGGCTGTAACTCCTCGAATTATTTTGGGTTTTTGCAAACTCTAAATAAATTAAGCAACAAATTTACGCAGATGGACTTTACCGTTTAGTTGTAAAACTAATTAACCGTATCTTTGCACTCATATGCAGACAAATAAACTTTCAGATTGGTTACCAACAACGAACAAAGAAGTAAAAATTCGAGGTTGGGAGGAATTAGATGTGATTCTATTTAGCGGAGACGCTTATGTAGATCATCCTTCATTTGGACCAGCCGTTATTGGTCGTATTTTGGAGAGTTATGGATTAAAAGTAGCTATTGTTCCGCAACCAAGTGTGAATGATGATTTGCAGGATTTTACAAAATTAGGAATTCCAAAATTATTTTTTGGAGTTACTGGTGGTTGTATGGATCCTATGGTAAGTAATTATACCGCGAGTAAAAAACGTAGAGATAAAGATGCCTATTCACCAAATGGTGATAAAGGATTTCGACCAGATTACGCCACATCAGTTTATTCAAGTATTTTAAAAGATAAATTTCCAAATGTTCCTGTTTTAATAGGAGGAATTGAAGCTTCTCTGCGTCGCGTAACGCACTACGATTATTGGAGTGATAAACTAATGCCAAGTATTTTAGAAACTTCGAAAGCAGATATGTTGGTTTATGGAATGGGAGAACAACCTTTGCGAGAAATTGTGAAGCTATTGCAAAAAGGAGTGCCTTTTTCAAGTTTAAGAACTATAAAGCAAACCGCTTTTTTAGTGACTAAAGATGAAGCCATTCCTAAAAATAAAAATTGGGATGATGTCGAAATTCAATCACATGAAGTTTGTTTAAAGGATAAGAAGAAGTTTGCTTCTAACTTTAAAGTGATAGAGCAAGAATCTAACAAGCTTAAAGCAAGACGAATTTTTCAAAATATAAAAGAGAGAACATTGGTGATAAATCCACCATATCCTACCATGACAGAAAAGGAAATTGACGCTTCTTTCGATTTACCTTATACACGTTTACCACATCCAAAATATAATAAGCGTGGACCAATTCCTGCGTTTGAGATGATTAAGACTTCTATCAATATTCATCGTGGTTGTTTTGGAGGTTGTAGTTTCTGTACGATATCTGCACATCAAGGAAAATTTATTGCAAGTCGTAGTGAAGAATCAATATTAAGAGAAGTAGATAAAGTTGCCAATATGCCTGATTTTAAAGGCTATTTGTCAGATATTGGCGGACCATCTGCTAATATGTATAAAATGAAAGGGAAAGTACAATCCATTTGCGACAAATGTGTAGCACCTTCTTGTATTTCGCCTGTAATTTGCAGTAATTTAGATACGTCTCATAAACCGCTCACCAAATTATATCAGGCAGTAGATAGTCATCCTAAAATAAAAAAATCATTTATTGGAAGTGGCATTCGTCACGATATGTTGGTCCCTGAATTCAATAAGAATGCGGATCCAAAAGAATTAGATGATTATACAGAAGAAGTGATGACAAAACATATTTCTGGACGTTTAAAAGTAGCTCCAGAACATACGTCTGATCCCGTTTTAAAGTTAATGCGTAAACCGTCATTTAAATATTTTCATAAGTTTAAAGAGCGTTTTGACAAAATCAATATTAAGAAGAACTTAAAGCTTCAATTGATTCCTTATTTTATTTCAAATCATCCTGCTTGCGAAGTAGAAGATATGGCAAATTTGGCTGCTGAAACTAAGGATATGGGTTTTCAGTTAGAGCAAGTACAAGGCTTTACACCAACACCAATGACGGTTGCAACGGTTATTTATTATAGTGGTTATCATCCATATACCTTAAAACCAACCAAAACTCCAAAATCTAAAAAAGAAAAGGAAGAGCAGCATCGTTTCTTCTTTTGGTATAAAAAGGAAAATAAAGGTTGGATTCGTAAAACGTTGAATAAACTAGGCAGAAAAGATTTAGTAGAAGCGTTAGTGCCCGAAGAGGAAACTAATTCTTGGAGAAGCATTAAACCAAAAGAGGTAAAAAACACGTTTGATGATGCGATTCCTTCAAGTCGTTCAAGTCAAAAACGCAAACACAAATCTAGAAAGAAGCGACGTTAAATTATAGCTTTTGTTTTAGTTTTAGTTTTAGTTTTAGATAGATAAAGAAAACCATTAATGCCGAAGCTTGAAATAATCCATGAAAACAACGATTATTTAGTCGTAAACAAAGCTGCAGGTCTCATCAGTGAGAAAAGTCACTACGAAGATATCACTGTTGAAACACAAGTTCTTACTCACCTTTTAAAAAGTAAACGGAAGCCTTATATAGGAATTATACATAGATTAGATCGCGTCACAAGTGGCGTTTTAATTCTTGCCAAGAAAAAAAGTGTTCTTGTAGCTTTTAATGATTTGTTTAGTAGTCGTAAAATTCAAAAAACGTATTTGGCAATTGTCAAAAATAAGCCAGCAAAGAATAAAGGAAACTTAGTAAATTTTCTCGTAAAAAATAACAAAGAAAAAAGAGCAGAAATCGTTCAATCAAAATCAAAAGACACGCTAAACTGCATGCTGTCCTATGAAGTGATCGATAAAAATGATTTTGGATATCTTTTAGAGGTTAGACCAAAAACTGGCAGATTTCACCAAATACGTGCCCAATTAGCAAACATTAATCTTCCTATTATTGGAGATGAAAAGTATGGTTCACATCAAGAATACTTACCGCTTTCAATTTGTCTTCACGCATGGAAATTAACCTTTGAAATGCCTGACTCTAAAGAAATCAAAACCTTCGAAGCACCTTTGCCTACGAACGCTTTTTGGACATTCAAATCTATTTAGACTTCTCAAGTATTTTTCATCAGATACTCCCGATTTCGTATAACAGAATGATCAACTATAAAAAAACGGACAAATCGCTATCCATTATTTATTTTATTATTGAACTCCAACTCTGGTAGGTTTTTCATAAAACAAAATCCCTTCCAAATAAATGAAAGAAATTTTGTGATCTCGAACCTTCAAAGTTCAAACTTTTTGGTGGAGGATTTGAAAAAGGTACATCAATTTAAAAAACTGATTTTATAATTCAATCCATAGGATACATCAAACTATTTTTTTTAGTGTAAAAATTGGAAGGTAGAAAAATATTGCTATTAGAGAAAATAGTAATCCTCCTATTGTACCTGCGCCAAGTGCAAACCAGAACACTTCATTTTGTCCTTCAATCACAAAAGGTATAAATCCTAAAATTGTAGATAGTATAGTAAGTAATATTGGAACTATTTTTTGTTTAAATGCTTCTATATAAAGCTGTAATTTATCAGTATTAGGGAATTCTTTCTTTAAATTATTAAATCCATTAATTATAAAAATACTAGAGTTAACTGTTATTCCACTAAGCAGAATAAAGCATGCTAGACCTCCTTGATCAAAACTAAAATTAAATACATAAAAGGTTAAAAAAACACCTATAAATGTAATCGGCACTAAGCTTAAAATAATAAAAGGCTGTTTTAAGCTTTCAAATAGAATAGCGCAAATTAAATATATAATTCCTAAAACTAATATCAACAAAGCTGTATAGTTGTTTTCGTCGATTGTAAATAAATTACTCCGTTTAGATTTCTCAAAAGTATAACCAATTGGCAACTTTTCTTTCAGTTTTTCAAGTTTTGCATCCAATACATCTGAACCGTATTTTTCAGTCCCTGTGTATTCAAATTGAACGAGTCTGATGTATTCTTGATTTTCTCTATAAATGCTTTCATCTTGTCTCTCTTTAGACACTTCTGCTATATTTTTTAATAGTATCGGCACTTTTAAACTATCTAAAGGAATATTTTTTATATGCCAAATATCAAACTCTTTTGATTGTTTTGATTCTAATCGAATTGGAATGTTTTCTCCTTGTACATTTAATGAAAAATCTTGATTTTTTGATAGCGTGTTATATTGCAGTTCCTCTATAATTTCCATTGTAGTTATATTTGCCAGTGCTAGCTTTTCCCTATCTAGTAAAAAGCGATATTCATATGTAGGCTTTTTCATGAAAGGGCTATTCTCTCTAACATATATTTTTTGTATTCTTGGATGTTCCTTCAAAGAAACTTTTAGACTGTCTGCCCAACTATTGAGTTCATCATAATTGTAGCCTTTTGCAGTGACAGAAAAGTTTGTGTATTCATTGGAGCCACTTTGATTATTAAAGCCTCTACCTACACCATAAACACTCCAATCCATTCCACCAAAGTTGATTACTTTTTCTATGATTCTAGACTTTAATTCATCAGGAAATACACTATTAGAATATTGATTTTTAAAAGTAATTTCAATACGCCCATAGTCATTGTATACAATCGTTGTAAACTTTTTTATCGCTTCATATTGCTTTAGATAGTTTTCAATAGTCAAAAAAACCTCATTCACTTGATGTACGGTTGCTCCTTTTTCTAAAGTAGCAATGACATATAATTTGTTTTCAGCATTTCTACTGTAATAAACATTTTCAAAAACATACACATTAAACAATCGAAATGTTCCTCCTAAATAGGTGTCAATATGTGGTTTTACATTTTCTACATACCAATCGCTTCCTAAGGTGTTATTGTATGTTTTTTCATACCAAGTCTCATTTTTCTCCAATTTATCAGGAAGCATAAAAAATGGAATTCCAAAAATTAAAATAATAATTAGAATGGCTAATTTTTTAAATCGGAGTTGAAAGGAAATAATGTGTCTATAAATGTTGTAGAATCGCTTCTTCAATGCGCTACTCCAGTTCTTTTCAGCTTTGAAAGGTATTTGAATTTTTTCCATCAAAGCAGGAATCAAATAAAAAGCAACGCCTAGTGAGATACTTAAGTTGATCATAATGACTAATGCAAAATCGATTAAATTCATTTTATGCTGATCATCCAAGAAATAAATTACTGATAAGGCTCCTATAGTCGTTAAAGTAGCGGCTAAAATTGATATAAAAACCGACTTATTGTGTTGATGCTTTATATGATCAATCATGACAATACTATTATCAATAATTAATCCTAAAGAAATAGTAATACCTGCCAATGAATATAATTGTATTTCTATTTGAAAAAGAAAATAGAATAGAAATGCAATACAAATATTCGCGCCTAAGCTAATTACAGCTATTAGTAAATATTTTAAACTTCCATAGATGCATAAAATAAAAAGCAACAAAATTCCAACGGTATAAAAAGATCTTTTATAAATTTTAGCCAATTCCTGCTTCAAATATTCTGTGCTATCATACGTTTTGGTAATTGTATATCCTTTGGGTAAATTTTCGCTTTCTATACGTAAGATATTTTCTATTTCATCCGCTAAAGAAATCACATTTGCCCTTTTTCTAGGGAATATGTGTAGGGTAACTGCATTATCTCCATTGATTCTAAAGAAACTTTGTGCTTCTTGTTCTTGTTTCATTATAGTGGCAATATCCCTTAAGTATATAATTCTATTTTGTATTTTCTTTATGGGTATATTTTTGTCGAGGAGTTGGCTATGAGGAACTATAGAAAAAGTTAAAAAGCGTTCATTTCTAATAAAACTCCCTAATCCTTCTTTGGCGAAAGCCTTCTGTAGCGCTTGTGCAATATCATTTTTACTAATTTTTAGTGTTTTTAATAAAAGGTTATCCGTGGTAATAACATACTCTTTAGCATTAGCTCCAGAAACTTCAGTATGGTCTACATCTTTAATGGCTCCTATGATGGGTTCTATTGACGATGTAACCTGTTCTTTTATTGATAATGCACTCGTATTTGCTTTGATGCTGTAGGATAAAAATGCGCTATCTTCTTCATCATTAGGTCTATTAATGTTTATCGTAGGATAACTAGATTGCTCAGGTAATTTTTTATACACTTGCCGAATCAACATGGCAACCTCAAAACGAGCAATATCTAAGTCTTTATAAGTGTCAAATTCTAAAAGAATATACCCATTGCCTTTAGAACTTTTGGACTTTATTGCTTTTACGCCTTTCAATGTTGAAAAACTAGCTTCTAGTTTGGAAGTAATGCTTCGTTCTAAACTATAGGGAGAGGCATTACTCCAATTGTAACTTACAGTTATAGAAGGTAATGAAGAGCTCGGATTTAACTTTACAGAAAGTTTAAAAAAAAAGAAAACACCTACTAAAGATAGTACGGTAAATATTGAAAATATTTTAAAATTTGAAATACGCAAGTGTAACTATTTTTAACAAACATACATAATTTGGTAAAAAAACAGACATGCTTAAGTAAGTATATACTTAAAATTTTATATTTATTATCATATTTGTTGTATATTAAAATGTGTTAAAGTCTTAAAAAGATTTTTATGATAAAAGTAATTATTGGATGTTGTGTATTGTTTTTCATTAGCTGCAATACATCAAATAAAAAAGGTATTGATACTGATGTTATAGCTGATCAAAAACTGAATGAAGCTACCGAAGTTTCCGTTGCAACTTTGCAACAGGATCGCTTTATGCAACAAATTATTTCCAATGGTAAAATTGAAGCGATCAATAAAACTGAGTTAAGGTTTAAAATGAGTGAGCGTTTAGCATCAATCCGTGTAAAAAATGGACAAGAAGTTGCTAAGGGACAAATTATAGCAACTTTAGATAATGCCATGTTAAAAAACCAGCTTGACAGAGCTCAAATTAACTTTGATAAAGCTAACAATAAGTTAAAAGAAGAAGAAATAAGGTACGGTTTTAAAACTACCAAAAATGATGAGACAAAGTCGAAAATTTTACATACTATAAAGATCCAAAGTGGATATTATGAAACAGAAAATACCCTAAAAAGAGCCAACATATTATATGAACAAACTGTTTTAAAAGCTCCTTATAAAGGCATCATAGCAAATTTAGAGAGCAAAATAGGAAACTTTATTACTTCAGGAGATGTTTTTTGTTTTGTTATTGCAGAACATCAACTAGAAGTTGTTTTTCCTGTACTAGAAACCGAATTGGAATTTATACACAAAAACCAGGAAGTTACTATTACTACTTTTGCCAATCAAGATAAAACGTACAATGGCTTTATAACTGAAATTAATCCACTAGTTGATGATAACGGACTCATACAAGTAAAAGCCAAAATAGCTTTTTTAGAAGCATCTTTATTTGATGGTATGAATGTAAAAATTATACTAAATAGAGTTGTGAAAGATATTGTAGTAATTCCAAAAGAAGCATTGGTTTTACGCTCAAACAAAGAAGTTGTTTTCACTTTAGAAAATGGGGTTGCTAAATGGAATTATGTAGCAGTGAAAGATGAAAATAGTAAAAGCTATGCTATTGAAAAAGGACTACAACTAGGAGATACGATTATAATTTCAGGAAATTTAAATTTATCTCATAATTCTAAAGTTAAAATCACTCAATAAAGTACTGAATTTTCTACATTTTTATATACTTTTTTATCTACTTATACTGTAAAAAATTTGCTTTTCTCGATTATTTTTGCCATATTTGGGTATAACCAAAAAACCAAAATCATGAAAAAAAAGAATTTAATTCCACTATTAATGGTGGTACTATTCGGCATTGCTACTTTATTTTCTGTTAATGCTCAAACTACTAGCGATGCTCAAACCCCTACAAGAGTTGACGCTGACGTAGTACCTATTAAATGCTACTGTGTTAAAGTTGAACAAGAAACTAAATGTAAAGCCTTGAACAATGGAGGAGATCTCACTTTATGTGCAAGTGGAACTGCTGACAAACCAAATGTAAAATGTTGGGAGTATGACGAAAATTGCCGCTAAGCTTTACTAAATTTTAAAAAAAAAGCATGAGGTTGTCTGAAAAGTGTTTGAAAGCGTCATTCTGAACTTGATTCAGAATCTCATTATATTGATTTTCAATGATTATGGGAAACCGAATCAAGTTCGGTTTGACGAAAATTCGACTTTTTAGACAGTTTCATGCTTCATCAATTATTGTATATCCGCTTTTTATCACATCACTAACCGTCACCTTGAATCAAGTTCAAGGTCTTATTATTATGTCTTTAATTCTTGGCTATATGAGATTCTGAATCAAGTTCAGGATGACGCACTTTATACCTTTTATGAAAGTTAGCGGATATGCAATATCAATTATATACATATATGAAGATATTAATAAAATTAGTGCTTATCGCTTTTTTATTTATCAGTTGTAGTACTGATAAAAAACCCAATTCAAATTTCTTTAATGGTGTAAACAAATCTGAAAAGAAAATTGCTTTCAATACAATAGCATTAGACACAGTAGTTTTTGATCCTATTGAATCATCTTACAATGGTTTCTTTGATATTTATAAAAATGAAATCAACTTTATAGATCAACGATTTTGTTGGATATTTACTTTTGATAAAGACGGAAAGATTCAATCTCAAAACTTAGGACAAGGTGCAGGTCCAAACGAATTGGACACAGGTTTTATTGATGCTTACAAACGATTACCTAACGGCAAACACTTGTTTATGGGCTCTGTGTTTGATGTGCATATTCATGATGAAAATTGGGAAAGAGAGAAAAAATTTGTAATGAAATGGAATCTTACAAAAGCTGGCTGGGAAATAAATGCTGACAATTTAGATCCAGATGAGCAGCGATTGTATTCTCCACACTACGAGAACTTTAAAATTCAAACAAATTCTAATAATAATGTATATTTTACTGTAGAAGCGAATCACATACTTTTTAACAAATACTACACGAAAGAATATTATGATATGTCAAGAATTTTTGCAGATCTTGATTTAGAATCAGGCAAAGTAAAGTCTGTTTTTGGCAGAAAATCTAGAGAGTATTTAAACTATAATTATTTAGGAGCTTATGATACTTTTGATTATGTGATGGATAGTAAAAATCAGATGTATGTAAATCACCCAATAGATTCATTGATTTATGTTTATAATGATGAGCATGAAAACATCTATACGTTTGGAAATGCTGGAAAAAATATGATGACGAATTATCCTGAATTTAATAGTCAAGAGATCGACGGTATCATGAGTATCTATCAAAACAAAAAACCTAATACGAGTTACTATACAGACGTTAAACATATAGAAGAAAAGGATATATTCTTTAGAAGCTACCATAAGCCTATAGCCGAAGGTGTTGATGGATTACAAATTTATAAAGGGAATGTATTAGTTGCGGATGTTGATGTACCAAAAGGATTTAAAGTCGCAGGATATATTGATCCCTATTTTTACTCTGATGCCATTTTAGAAGAAGATGAGTTAACATTGAAAGCCTATAAATTTACACTTCCTAATATTGAGTAATCATGCAAAAAAACACGTTTTATGTATTACTTTTTTTCATTTCTCTCATTTCATGTAATGAAGAAGTAAAAAAAACAGAGACTCCAAAAGAATCAATAATTGCAAAAGAGTCAGAAGAGAAAAGTTATCCTCTTTTAAAATTCTCAAAGAAAGTGTTTGATTTCAAAACAATTTCAGAAGGCGAAATATTAAAAGCTGATTTTAAATTCAACAATCCAAGCAAAGATACATTAAGAATAGAATATGTAAACCCTGAATGTACTTGTACTACTTATGAGCTGAGCTCATATACAATTCCACCAAATGAAGATGGATTTATCACGCTTACATACGATTCAGACAATAGAGTTGGAAAAAACACTTCCTATACGATAGTAAAAGCAAATACAAAAACTAAATTTTACAAATTAACACTAAGAGTTACTGTGGAATAACAAGAATAATTTTCGGGAGTATGATAAAGTTTCTTGTAAGTAGACCAATTGCCGTTTTTATGGCAACTTTAGCTTTTATATTATTGGGTATTACCGCTACGAGGTTTATCCCAACTTCGCTAATGCCTGATATTGACATTCCAAAAATCACTGTTCAGCTTAGCTATCCAAATAATACTGCTAGAGAATTAGAAACAAATATTGTAAGACTGCTTCGCAATCGATTATTACAAATTAATAATTTAAAAGATATTAAAACTGAAACAAGAGACGGTTTTGCAACGCTAAAATTAGTATTTGAATACGGAACTAAGACTGATTTTGCTTTTATAGAAGTAAATGAAAAAATTGATGCTTCACTAAACTATTTACCTAGAGACCTTGAAAGACCTAAAGTAATTAAAGCGTCAACAACTGACATTCCTATATTAAATTTGACCATAGCTCTTAAAGAAGAATATAGTATAGAACGATTTCTGGAACTTAGTGAATTTACGGAAACCATTCTCAAAAAGCGTGTAGAACAACTACCGAATATTGCGCTTGCTGACATGAGTGGCCACATATCTCCTGAAATCATCATCACACCTTACAGTCAAAAAATAAGAAGTTTAGGGATTGACAATACCGAAATTATAAATGCCATTAGACGAAATAATATTGAATATGGCAATCTAATTGTACAAAATGGTATTTATCAGTATAATTTTAAATTTTCAAACCCGCTTAGGACTAAAAAAGATATTGAAAATATTTACCTCAATATTCATCAAAAATTATTCAAACTAAAAGATTTAGCGCAAGTTTCCCTGCAACCAACTTTAGAAAGAGGCTTAGTATATTCAAATGGAAAAAGAGCAATTGTACTTGCAATTATAAAAAAAGCTGATGCTAAGTTAAATGAACTAAAAGAAGAATTAGAAACACTGACAACATCGCTCGAGACAACGTATCCAGAATTGACATTCTCAACCAATCAAGATCAAACACAACTGTTAAACTTGTCGATTAAAAATTTAAAGTCCAGTTTATGGATAGGAAGTACTTTAGCTATTTTGATTATGTTTTTATTCCTAAAAGATATCAAAGCTCCTTTTGTCATTGCCCTCAGCATTCCTATTTCTTTGATAATAAGTATGTTGTTTTTCTTCATATTTGGCCTTTCTATAAATGTAATTTCTTTATCCGGATTGATATTAGGAGTTGGTATGATGATCGATAACTCTATCATTGTCATTGACAATATTTCTCAAAAACTAACACAAGGTTTTTCAGTAGTTAATGCTTGCGTCAAAGGAACTACAGAGATTATTACTCCATTAATTACTTCGGTACTAACTACTTGTTCTGTCTTTTTACCTTTACTATTTTTAAGCGGAATTACAGGTGCTTTATTCTATGAGCAAGCACTTGCGATAACTATTAGCTTATGCACCTCTTTACTAGTTTCCATTATTTTTATTCCTGTTTTATACAGACAACTTAAAAACAAGAAATTACAATTAAAAAAATGGACATTATTTAAACTTAAATTACCAGATACTGAAAATTGGTACGCTAAAAGCTATTCTTTCTTTTTCTCAAGAAAATGGCTAGTATATTCTATTTCAATACTAAGCACTATAGCAGCAGTTATGCTTTTTTTTAAAATGGAGTATTCACAATTACCTGAAATTAATCAAAATGAAACCATTATAAAAATAGACTGGAATGATAATATTACTGTCAATGAAAGTCAACATCGAATTGATATGGTATTAAAAAATATTTCAAACATTGATCAAGTATTTTCAGAAGTGGGTGAACAACAATATTTATTACAACATGATGATACAAAAAGTTTTTCAGAAGCTGTTGTGTATATAAAGTCAACATCAAATTCTAAACTAAAATTTATACAAAGTGAAATTGCGCAAAAAATTGAAACACAATACCCAAAAAGCAATCTAAATTTTGAAACTCCTAAAAACATTTTTCAATATATTTTTGGTACAAACGATACTCAATTAAATGTAGAAGTATATTCTAAATCTTTTCTTGAAAGCCCAAAAGAAGAAAAGCTTGAAGAAATAAATGAATTATTGGCAACTGTATCATATACAGAAATTCCAATAAAGAAAGTAGCTTCTATTAAAATTATTCCTGAAAACGTTTTATTGTATAACGTAAATCAAGATGATATCATCAAAGAATTAAAAACTGTTTTTCGCGAACAGTTTATTGACCGCCTTAAAACTTCTCAAAAATTTATTGCAATTAAATTAGATTATAGTATATCGGACATAGAGAAAAGCATTAGTCAAATATTTATAAAAAATAAAAATAATGCCTTCATTCCTCTTAAAAATTTAATTCAGATTCAACCTACCAAACAATATAAAACGATCACCGCTGGCATCAATGGAGAACATATAGCATATCAGGTTAATTCAGCAAAAGGCTTAGATTCTGGAATTGATAATGTGCAAAATATTCTTAAAAATAATAATGATTTTAACTTTCGATTAAGTGGGAGTTTATTTGAATTAAAAGAACTAACTCATGAGCTCACAATCGTTATTGTGGTTGCTATATTACTTTTATATTTCATCATGGCTGCTCAATTTGAATCGTTATGGCAACCATTAATCATATTATTAGAAATTCCAATAGATATTGGTGGAGCGCTTTTACTACTCTGGCTTTTTGGAGGTACCATAAATATTATGTCTGCTATTGGAATGGTTATTATGTGTGGAGTTATCATTAATGACAGCATATTAAAAATTCACACGATTAATATGTTAAGAAAACAAGGATTAAACATGGAAGAAGCAGTAAAAAAAGGAGGTGAACTGCGCTTAAAATCAATTTTAATGACCTCTCTTACTACAATACTGGCTTTGACTCCTTTTCTTTTTTTAAATAGCTTAGGAGCCAATTTACAGAAACCTTTAGCTTTGACTGTTATAGGAGGTATGATTATAGGCACATTTATAAGCCTTTATTTCATCCCACTAATGTATAGCTTTTTAAGTAAAAAGTCCTTTACATGAAGCCAAACTTAGTATGATTCTAGTAGCAAAAGTACTATTATTCCTTGATCCTTTGCAACTCACTACTGTAAAATAAGAAACCATGCCAAATGGCATGGTTTCTTGCTTAATGTGACCACGACAGGATTATTTCATGATCCAGATAAAGCTCCGCTTTGAAAATAGTACAAACAAAAAAACGCTCAAGTAAACTTGGCGTTTTTTTTTGAATGTACTATTTATTCGTGACCACGACAGGATTCAAACCTGTGACCGCTGGAGCCGAAATCCAGTGCTCTATTCAGCTGAGCTACGTGGCCTTATACATTCCCACGAAAGTGGGAATCTTATTGTTTAAAATTCTATAATTTATAATTAATTCAATAATTTTGCTTTTATAATTGTAGAAATAGTCTTTCCATCAGCTTGTCCAGCCAATTCTTTCGAAACAATTCCCATCACTTTTCCCATGTCTTTCATTCCTGAAGCACCAAGATCATCAATAGTCATCACCACTACTTTTTCTATTTCTTCTGCTGTTAATTGTTCTGGCAAAAATTGCTCTATAATTGCCGCCTGAGCTACTTCTGGTTCCACCAAGTCAGGTCTGTTTTGCTCCGTAAAAATAGCCGCGCTATCTTTACGTTGCTTTACTAATTTTTGCAACAACTTAATCTCTTCTTCTTCAGACAATTCTTCTTTAGCACCACTTTTTGTTTGTGCCAATAATATTTCAGACTTTACAGCGCGCAAAGCCGCTAAAGCAGTTTGATCTTTGGCTTTCATAGCCGTTTTAAGAGCCGTCATTATATCTTGTTGTAATCCCATGATATCTTTATTTTAATGTTGGAGAGGTAAAAAATTAAACCCGGAAATAGAACAGCAATTCCCGGGTCTAAAAAAACATATATAATAGTACTAAATCTAATTAGTCAACGTTATCATGCAAAAAAGAATTATTACTTCTTAATTGCATATCATCATTACTATCCGTACCCAAACTGGTTCGGGAAGCATTATCTGATGATTTGGTTTCATCAAGCTCAACACCTGCTCTCTTGTAAGCTGGCTGCTTCTCTATTTCGTCAATACGAGAGACGTTATTATTGAATTTATAATTAAATTCTTTTAGTTTTCTTCTGCGTTCGTCCACTCTACTTTTTAAGCTTTCTTCAATACTACTATTGAATGGATTTCCCTCATCAGAATCTTCTTTTTTTGTAATTGAATCTTCGACTATCTTCTTCTCAAAAACAATGCCATCTTCAGCTACTTTTGAAATATTTTTTTCAACAGCAGGTTCTTCCTCCATATAGTCATCTAAACTGTAACGTGTGACACCTTTGTCATGAACTTCTGTCACAGAAACTACCTCTACATGATCTGTCACTTCCATTGCATTTACATCCTCAGAAGTCAATTCAAACTTAATAAGATCTTCCTTTTCAGGAGTTTTCTCTGCAACAGGTTTCGCCAATGGCATATCAAAAGAAAAAGTAATCTGATTTTCTTCTTCTATTTCGGCTGCAACTACAAATTCTGGATCGTTTACTTCAATCGCATTAATTTTATCTGTCATTGTCGTAATAATGAAGTCATCTTGAGCAATTGGTGCTTTAACTTCATCATATATAACAGACATATTTTTGATAATTTCCGAAGTCGGAATCAAATTCAATGTCGCACTATCATCTACCAACGTATGACGAACTACTTCCGCCTTTTTTGGCGCAACGTCTCCCACAGGTTTTTGCGGAATAGTTGGTGTTACCACAGAAGTTGTTTTCGGTGTTAAGTTGTGAACAGCAGTTTGCTCGTCTTCTAATGTATGAATCACTTTTTTAGATTCCGTATTCACGATTTCGTCCTGCTGATCAATATCGAAACCCGTAGCAATAATAGTTACCGAAACTGCATCTTCCAACGTTTCATCTTCACCAACACCCATAATGATGTTTGCTCCGCCGCCAGCTTCTGTTTGAATGTGATCGTTAATTTCTCCGATTTCATCAATCGTAATTTCTTCTGAACCAGAAACGATAAGCAACAACACGTTTTTAGCTCCTGCAATTTTATTATCATTCAATAATGGAGAATCTAACGCTTTCATAATCGCTTCGCTTGCTCGGTTTGCACCAGAAGCATTCGCAGATCCCATGATAGCTGTTCCACTATTAGACAATACTGTTTTCGCATCGCGCAAGTCAATATTTTGTGTATAATGATGCGTTATTACTTCTGCAATTCCTCTAGAAGCTGTTGCCAATACTTCATCCGCTTTAGAGAAACCTGCTTTAAAGCCTAAGTTTCCGTAAACTTCTCTTAGTTTATCGTTGTTAATTACAATAAGCGAATCTACATGCGAACGTAATTTTTCAACTCCAATACGCGCTTGTGCATTCCGCATTTTTCCTTCAAACTTAAAAGGAATCGTCACAATACCAACGGTTAATATATCTTTATCTTTGGCTAGTTTTGCAATCACTGGAGCTGCTCCAGTTCCTGTTCCACCGCCCATTCCTGCGGTAATAAAAATCATCTTTGTATTGGTATCCAACATGGTACTAATGTCTTCAATACTTTCCAAAGCTGCTTTTTCTCCAACTTCCGGATTCGCGCCTGCGCCCAAACCTTCCGTCAGTGAAACTCCTAATTGAATTTTATTAGGAACTGTACTATTTTGTAAAGCTTGAGAATCTGTATTACAGATAAAAAAGTCTACTCCTTTTATTCCTTGCTGAAACATGTGGTTGATAGCGTTACTTCCGCCACCGCCTACACCGATCACTTTAATTACATTTGATTGATTTTTTGGTAAATCAAATGAAATGTTTCCGAATTCTGTGTTGCTACTCATAATTCTTTAACTGTTTTTTTTATTATTCTGCGTTATCTAAAAAATCTTTCAACTTATCGGCCCATTTTTCAAAGATCGATTTTCGTTCTTTTTTTGGTTCCGATTGTATTGGAGCGGTATGTTCTGTGTCATCATTAATAGACGATTCTCCGTCTGAAATTGCTTCTGTAGGTGGTTCCACAATTTCTTCTTCAATGATAGCTTTTGATTGGTTTTCTACTGCATTCATTACAAGTCCGACAGCCGTTGCATATAATGGACTCGCCATTTCTGTATCCGAATCGCCTGCCAAATGTTCGTTTGGATAGCCAATTCTGGTATCCATCCCTGTAATGTATTCTGCCAATTGCTTTAAGTGATTCAACTGACTTCCGCCACCTGTAAGCACAATTCCTGCAATTAGTTTTTTCTTTTGTTCTTCATGTCCGTAGTTCTTAATTTCTAAGTACGCTTGTTCTATGATTTCAACAACTCGTGCATGAATTATTTTTGAGAGATTTTTCAATGTAATCTCTTTTGGTTCTCTTCCACGTAATCCTGGAATCGACACAATTTCGTTATCTTTATTTTCGCCTGGCCAAGCAGATCCAAATTTTATTTTCAGTAATTCCGCTTGCTTTTCTATAATAGAACAGCCTTCTTTAATATCTTCTGTAATAACATTTCCACCAAATGGAATTACTGCCGTATGGCGAATGATTCCGTCTTTAAAAATTGCCAAATCTGTGGTTCCACCTCCAATATCAATCAATGCAACGCCTGCTTCTTTTTCTTCCTGACTTAATACTGCATTGGCAGATGCTAAAGGTTCTAAGGTAATTCCAGCTAAGCCTAATCCAGAACTTTTTACGCATCTTCCAATATTTCGAATCGAAGAAACTTGCCCGACAACTACATGAAAATTTGCTTCCAGTCGTCCGCCGTACATTCCAATTGGCTCTTTAATTTCGGCTTGTCCATCCACTTTATATTCTTGCGGAAGCACATGAATAATTTCTTCACCAGGAAGCATTACTAATTTATATACTTGATTGATGAGTAAGTCAATATCTTCTTCATTTATAACTTCATCTGCATTGCTGCGCGTAATATAATCGCTGTGTTGTAAACTACGAATGTGTTGTCCTGCAATTCCAACCACAACTTCACTTATCTTATAATCAGAAACACTTTCGGCTTCTTGTACTGCTTGTTGTATAGATTGAATCGTTTGTGTAATATTATTTACGACACCACGATGCACACCCAAACTCTTGGATTTTCCAACTCCAAGAATTTCGAGCTTTCCGTATTCATTTTTTCGCCCAATCATTGCCACGATTTTCGTGGTTCCTATGTCTAATCCTACTGCGATATTATTGTTTTCCATGACTTATTTTTTGGTGCAAACTACTTGATTGGTAAATTTTAAATCAACTTTCGCATAATCATTCAACGTTTTGTCTTTTACAGCTTTTTTATAAAACGCTTTCAAATTATTCACCTTCTTTTCCATATGTTCAATGTTGCCAAATTGTACGATGAAATCATTCGTTCTCAATTTTAGATCAAATGTCTTGTTTTCGTTTTGTACAATGG
Organism: Kordia antarctica; assembly: GCF_009901525.1. Classification (NCBI taxonomy): domain Bacteria; kingdom Pseudomonadati; phylum Bacteroidota; class Flavobacteriia; order Flavobacteriales; family Flavobacteriaceae; genus Kordia; species Kordia antarctica. The sequence continues at coordinate 4,405,202 of NZ_CP019288.1, read as the reverse complement.
TGATCACGTTCTTTTTCAGAAAATCATCTTCGGCTATGTATTTTGTCAACACATATATATTTTTCAGCTCCTTTTTATCTACTTTTCCTTCCACAAATGGAACACGAGCAGCAGAAACTTTGGACAAAGGCATCGCTTTCCCTTCAGAATCTATATAATAAGAGTCTTTTGTTGCGATACGTGCTATTGGTGTTCGCTGTTTAATTTTTGCACCAAGAGTCCCATTTACAGACAGATACACTTCTGCATCTTGAATCATTTCATTCGCGCGTAAACGTTCCTCTAGAATATCCAAATCTAACTGATCTTTTCGTATGTTCGTAACACTATCAACATTTTGTATTAACAATTTATTAACCATCGAGCGCGTAATGAAATATTCTCCTCCATCAAGGTATTTCACATCCGGATTTTCAATAATACGCTTCGCATTTCTATTCGCCGAAAAGGCATACAGAAAGACTAAAACTGTTGCGATTATTAATCCTTTTATGAGGTTCCAATTAATTTCCAACGGTATATAAATTTTTAATTTTTACTACTTCTTCTCCAATATCGCCTGCGCCAACTGTCAATAAAATATCGGTTTTTATGTTAGCGACATGATTGATTAAATTTTCTTTTGTTAATAACTGTTTTTGATCGTTTTTTATTTTATTTAATAACCAACTTGACGTAATTCCTTCTAGTGGTTTTTCCCTTGCGGGATAAATCTCTAAGAGAATAATTTCATCAAATTGCGCCAAACTTTCTGCAAATTCATCTGCAAAATCTTTCGTTCTGCTAAAAAGATGCGGCTGAAATATAATCGTCACTTTTTTAGTTGGATACATTTCACGAACTGCCTGATGCAACGCGTTTATTTCCGTCGGATGATGCGCATAATCGTCTACAAATACAAAATCATCCGTTTTTATTTGATATGAAAAACGCCTTTTCACACCTTTAAATGTTCCCAAAGCTTTAGCGAGGCAGTCGGTTGGGGTTCCTATTTTCTCCGCCATCGCGAAAGCTACGAGACCGTTTAACAAATTGTGCCGTCCTGGCAAATGAAATTGTATGGCTATTACAATTGCGGTAGGCGTGACAATGTCAAACACATACGATCCGTTTTGAATGCGTATGTTTTTTATGTGATAATCAGATGTTTCTTTGAATCCGTAAGTGATTCCATCCAACTCAATATCTTCGTGTACAAATAATGTTCCGTTGGGTTTGATTCTTTTTGTAAATTCTACAAACGAATCTTGCAACGCTTCTTTTTCGCCGTAAATATCCAAATGATCCGCATCGGTTGATGTAATGCAAGCTATATCTGGCGAAAGCTGTAAAAACGAACGATCAAACTCGTCTGCTTCTACAACCGTAATTTCTGTTCCTTTTAGGATTAAGTTGGAATTGTAATTTTCTGCAATTCCACCTAAAAAAGCCGTAACATCAACTTCACATTCTGCTAATAAATGTCCCAAAATACTTGATGTGGTGGTTTTTCCGTGCGTTCCTGCAACTGCCAAACAAAACGTGTCTTTTGTAATCAAGCCTAAAACTTCTGCTCTTTTATATATTTTAAAATCATTTTCTCTGAAATACGTCAATTCCGTGTGCGAACTTGAAATTGCTGGTGTATAAATGATAATTGTATTTTCTTTGTTGAGATATTTCGCAGGAATTTCAGCAACATTATCATTCGTTGAAACCTGAATTCCGAGTGCTTCTAACGCATTGGTAATTTCAGTTTTCTTTTTGTCGTAACCTGCTACATTTTTATTGTTGAATTTGAAATAGCGCGCCAACGCTGACATGCCGATTCCGCCAATGCCTATAAAATAAATGGTATGTATATTTTTTAAATTCATTTACTTCTTTAATAATTTTTCTACTTCATCAACAATTCTTGCAGTTGCATCTGGTAATGCTAATTTTTTGATTTCATTGCCTAAATCAGTTTGCATTTTTTCAGACTGAATTAACTCTTTAAAACGTGTTTCAAATTGTTCATCGAGTTGTTTTTCACGAATCAACATTCCTGCGCCTTTTTCTGTGATTGCCAACGCATTTTTAGTTTGATGATCTTCTGCAACATTTGGTGACGGAATGAAAATTACAGGTTTTCCCACAATGCATAATTCCGAAACCGAACTTGCGCCTGCACGTGAGATTATAATATCTGCAGCAGCGTACGCCAAGTCCATTTTATTTATAAATTGATGCACTTGCACATGCGCCAATACGTTGTGTTTCTTATATTCCTCGTAATAGAATTTTCCGCATTGCCAAATGAGTTGAACGTTTTGTTCTTTGAAAAAATCGAGTTCATTTTCAATGAGCTGATTAATTCTTCTTGCACCTAAACTTCCACCAATAATTAAGATAGTTTTTACACCTTCTTGCAATTGAAAGAATGCTTTTGCTTCCGTTCGTTTACTTTTTATTTCTAATAAATCTTGTCGCACAGGGTTTCCTGTTTTGATTAGTTTCCCTTTCGGGAAGAAACGCTCCATGTTATCATACGCAACACATATTTTTTGCACTTGCTTTCCCAAGAGTTTGTTTGTGATTCCCGCATAAGAATTCTGCTCTTGAATCAACGCTGGAATTTTTCTACCAGAAGCAACTTTTAATACTGGCCCGCTTGCAAATCCGCCAGTTCCAATCACAACATCTGGCTTAAATTTTTTGACAATTTTCCGTGATTTCCACAAACTATGAACTACTTTAAACGGAAACATCATATTTTTTAAACTCAAGCTTCGCTGCAATCCAGAAATCCACAAACCTTCTATTTTGAAACCTGCTTGCGGCACTTTTTCCATTTCCATTCGGTCTTGCGCACCAACAAATAGAAACTCCGATTCGGGATAGCGTTTTTTTAATTCGTTCGCAATCGCAATCGCAGGATAAATATGTCCTCCTGTTCCGCCTCCTGAGAGAATGATTTTATATGATTGCTTGTTCATTATTGATCTACGATTTCAGATTTTTGATTTACGATTTTTGAGTTCGACTTCTTATTGTTTTTATAGAAGAAACTATAATTGATAAAATTTCATTCACTTCTTTGTGTAATCTATTTATTTCTATTTTTTCCTTGTCTGTTATTTCAGAGAATAATTCTAAAAAATACATACTCTCATCTGCCTCTTCTTCAACTATTTTTAATTTATTTATAAAGTCAGCAGTAGATTTTGCTCTACAAGCTGCTCTATAATTTGCACCAACTGACGATGAACATCTTATCAATTGATTACAATATGCATTGTATTCTCTCGATATTGGAAATTTAGAACATAGCTTCCAACAATCGGAAGCAAACTTTTTTGTTCTATTTTTTATTATTTCCTTCATGGTTAAATCTTATAAATCAAAAATCTACATTCTAAAATCGTATATCTTAGAGTGTTTCACTCAATACCGCCAACGGATTTTCATCTTTTTCTTCTTGCTCCATGATTTCTTCTCGTTTTGCGCTTACGCTTAATACGATTCCGATTGCTAAACATGTCATCCAAATAGAAGTTCCTCCACTACTTATTAATGGTAATGTTTGCCCTGTGACAGGAAATAATTCTACTGCAACTGCCATGTTTATAAGTGCTTGAAATACGATTGGCAATCCAACGCCAATAGCGAGTAATTTACCAAATATCGTATCTGCCTTGTGGGCGACAATGACAAGTCGAAATAGTAATAATAGATATAAAAATAGTAACGATAAGGCGCCGACTAAACCATATTCTTCAACAATAATTGCATAGATAAAATCTGATGAACTTTGTGGTAATAGGTTTTTCATGACACTTTTTCCTGCGCCAACTCCGACGATTCCGCCACTTGCAATGGCTATTTTTGCACGTTCTATTTGATAGTTTGCTTCTGATTTTTCTCCACTAACGAAATTGTCAATTCGATTTACCCAAGTATCAACTCGGTTTGGAAATGCATTTGGAAATGCTTTCGCTGCCAAAATAAACATTGTTAAACTTAACGCGCCTACGCCAATAATTCCCAAGAGGTATTTCCACGGATAACCTCCCAAAAAACATAACATTAATACCATTGAAAATATAATTCCCGCTGTGGAAAAATTTGCAGGAAGTATCAATCCAACTACTAAAAAAACAGGAATCCAAAGTGGTAAAATCGTTGCTTTGAATGTGACTACTTTGTCTTTGATTCTTGATAAATATCTGGCAACATAAATCATTAATACAACACTTGCCAACGTTGAAGTTTGGAATTTAAATCCTACAAAAGGAATTCGCATCCAACGACTTGCATTTGCGCCTCCAATGGTTCCTCCTTGCGCTAATGTGTAGATCAAAAAGAACAAAACTATTGGCAACATTATAAGCGATAAACCTCTGAAATAGTGATACGGCATTTTGTGAACCCCATAAATGATGGCAAATCCTAAAAATAAATGTGATGCGTGTTTTATAAGAAATTTCAAGGTGCTTCCATCTCCGTATAAGTACGCCAAGTTGCTACTTGCGCTGTATACCGGCAAAAACGAGAACAACGCTAACAAGGCAACTACTGCCCAAAGCGCTCTATCTCCTTTTATGTTTTTAAAGATGGTTTTCATTTTTTTATTTGTTTGGTCTTGGACCTTGGGTTTTTGGTATTAGGTTTTTGATTATGTTATTTGTTTATTCGGTTTTTTGTTGATTTGTTTTTCGATTTTTCACTTTTCGGTTTTTTGTTTACACTGAGCGGAGTCGAAGTGTTATTCGAAAAAACACTTTTACATTTATAATTTATAATTTCTTTCAACTTTTCACTTTCAACTTTTCACTTTTCACTTTTCACTTTTAACTCATAACTTTCAACTTTAATATCACAAGTTTCGCACCGCTGCTTTAAACTGTCTTCCTCTTTCTTCATAGTTTTCAAATAAGTCAAAACTTGCACATGCTGGCGACAATAATACGTTGTCTCCTTTTTCGGCGATTTTGTGCGCCATTTGTACCGCTTCATCCATAGAAGTGGTTTCCACCATTAAATCTGCTACTCTTCCGAATGATTCAATGATTTTTGAATTGTCAACTCCTAAGCAAATAATTGCTTTTACTTTTTCATGAACTAACGGCAATAAGTCTGTGTAATCATTTCCTTTGTCAACTCCTCCAACAATCCAAACGGTTTGTGTGGTCATACTTTCCAATGCGTAATACGTTGCGTTGATGTTTGTCGCTTTAGAATCATTGATGTATTGTACATTTTGGATTTTTAATACTTTTTCCAAACGATGTTCTACACCTTGAAATCCTGACATACTTTCGCGTATGGTTTGTTTTCTGATATTTAGCAATTTTGCAACTGCTGAAGCTGCCATTGCGTTTTTTGTATTGTGTTGTCCTTCTAGTGCTAGCGAATCCGTCGGCATAGTTATTGTCTTATTATGTATCGTTAGTATTATGTTTTGTTTTTCTATGTATGCACCATTTTCTAGTTTCTTTACTAATGAAAATGGTATTAATTTTGATTTTACTGGATGCTTTTGCAACCAGTTTACTAGTACTTCATCATCTGCATCGTAAATGAGGTAATCTTCAGATGTTTGATTCATCGCAATTCTAAATTTAGAAGCGATATAGTTTTCAAATTTGTAATCGTACCGATCTAAATGATCTGGTGTAATGTTCGTAATGATTGCAATATGTGGCTTGAAATCTACAATTCCATCTAATTGAAAACTGCTTAATTCCAGCACATACGTATCATAGTTTTGTTCCGCAACTTGCTTGGCAAAACTGTCGCCCATATTTCCTGCAACTCCAACATTTAGTTCTCCATTCTTTAATATGTGATGCGTTAATAATGTTGTCGTCGTTTTTCCGTTACTTCCCGTAATTCCGACAATTGTTGCATCTGTAAATTGAACTGCAAATTCTATTTCAGAAATCACAGAAATTCCTTTTGCGATTAATTCCTTTATAAGCGAAACCGTTTCTGGAATTCCAGGGCTTTTCATCACAACATCCGCATTAAAAATGTTAGCTTTCGTATGTTGCTTTTCTTCCCAAGTAATTTCAAACTGATTCAGAACGTTTTTATATTTGTCTTTGATTTCGCCTTTATCAGAAACAAATACATCGTAGCCTTGTTGCTTTCCTAAGATCGCTGTTCCAACGCCACTTTCTCCGCCTCCTAATATGACTAATCGTTTTTTATGCACTTTTTCTCTTTGTTGCTAGTTGCTGGTTGCTAGTTGCTGGTTGCTGGTTTTCTTACTCATGCTTCTAGCTTTTTGTTGTTTGTTGTTTGTTGTTTGTTGTTTGTTTTCTCACTTACAACTCATAACTCATAACTTTTCACTTTCAACTTTTCACTTTTCACTTTTCACTTTTCACTTTTCACTTTTTGTTAATTTGTTTTCTCACTCACAACTCACAACTCATAACTCATAACTTTTCACTTTCAACTTTTCACTTCTCACTTCTCACTTCTCACTTTTAACCTATCTAAGTTTCAACGTTACAATAGTCAGAATTGCTAATAGAATTCCAACAATCCAAAATCGGGTTACGATTTTACTTTCGTGATATCCTAGTTTTTGATAGTGATGATGTAATGGCGACATTAGGAATATTCTTTTTCCTTCTCCAAATTTCTTTCGCGTATATTTGAAATAACTCACTTGCATGACAACTGATAGATTTTCCGCCAAGAAAATTCCGCAAAGGATTGGAATCAACCATTCTTTTCGAATCGCAATTGCAATTACCGCAATGATTCCTCCTATTGTTAAACTTCCTGTATCTCCCATAAATACTTGCGCCGGATACGTATTATACCAAAGAAATCCAATTAAAGCGCCGACAAACGCAGCGATATAAATCGTGATTTCTCCAGCTCTTGGTATGTACATGACATTGAGATATTCCGAGAAAATTAAGTTTCCTGAAATCCACGCAAATATTCCTAACGTGAGTACAATTATGGCTGATGTTCCTGCGGCGAGTCCGTCAATTCCGTCGGTTAAATTCGCTCCATTAGAAACTGCCGTAATGATAAATATGACAATCGGAATGAATACCAACCACGCATATTTTGCATAGTCTGGATTTATCCAAGTAATTAATTTTGCGTAATCAATCTCATTATTTTTAACAAATGGAAGTGTCGTTTTCATGGAACGTTTTTCTTCGCCAAATTTCTTCGTTGGTGTATTGTTATTTGCGACAACTTCTGTTTGTTGTTTCACAGGTAATTCTTCACGAATAGTGACATCTTGATGAAAAAACAACGTTGCACCAACAATAATTCCCAATCCGACTTGTCCTAAGATTTTGAACTTTCCTTTGAGTCCATCTTTGTCATTTTTAAACTTTTTGATGTAATCGTCAATAAAACCAATAATTCCCATCCAAATAGTTGTGACTAAGAGTAATATGATATATATATTTCCAAGTTTTGCAAATAATAATACTGGAACTAATGTTGCCAAAATGATGATAATTCCGCCCATTGTTGGCGTTCCTGCTTTTTCTTTTTGTCCATCTAATCCTAAGTCACGAACCGTTTCGCCAATTTGTTTCGTACGTAAATAACTGATGATTCTTTTTCCGTAAATTGTAGAAATCAACAACGAAAGAATTACAGCCATCGCAGCTCTGAAACTCAGATATCCAAATAAGGATGCGCCTGGAAACTGGTATTGCTTTTCGAGATATTCAAATAAGTAGTATAACATATTTTTGTTGTCGTTACGCTTGTTTTAATTTGTTATTCGTTGAGATTGTCTAGTATTTCTTTGGCAATTTTATAATCGTCAAAATCAGTTCGGTTGCCTTTTACTTCTTGGTAGGTTTCATGTCCTTTTCCTGCAATGAGAATGATATCATTTTCATTAGCCATTTGACACGCCGTTTTTATAGCTTGCTTCCGATCTGTGATTGAAAGTGTTTTTTTATAATTTTGTGGCTCTACTCCTTTTTCAATTGCTTCAATTATTGCATCAGGATCTTCACTTCTCGGGTTGTCCGATGTAAATATTGCTTTCGTACTCAGCGTTGACGCAATGTTGCCCATTTTTGGACGTTTGGTAACATCTCTATCGCCGCCACAACCAACAACGGTAATTAATTGTTCATTTCCTGTGCGAATATTATTGATCGTTTCCAACACGTTTTTTAAAGCATCTGGTGTGTGCGCATAATCAATAATTGTGGTGATTTTATTTTTTGTGATAAAATATTCAAAGCGACCACTTACACTTTCCAGTTCACTGATTAATCGTAATATTTCAATTTGTTCTAAGCCTAATAATTCCGCCGTAGCGTAAATAGACAATAGGTTATACGCGTTGAAATTTCCAATTAATTTCGTCCAAACTTCGTTGTCATTTATCTTTAAGAGCAATCCTGCCAACCTGTTTTCCAAGATTTGCGCACGATAATCTGCATACGTTTTTAGTGCATATGTGTATTTTTTAGCTCTGGTATTTTGCAACATCACCAAACCATTTTTGTCATCTATATTGACCAACGCAAACGCTTCTTTTGGCAATTCATCAAAGAATTTCTTTTTTACATCTCTATATTCTGCAAACGTATCGTGATAGTCTAAATGATCGTGCGATAAATTTGTAAAAATGCCACCTTGAAACACAAGTCCAGCAGTTCTTTTTTGATGAATTCCGTGTGACGAAACTTCCATGAAGCAAAATTCTACACCTTCATGATTCATTTCTTTCAAATATCGATTGATTGTTAACGAATCTGGCGTTGTATGCGTTGCTTTGTATTCTGTATTATCAACCAAAACTTTTACCGTAGATAACAATCCTACTTTGTAACCTGCTTTTTTGAACAGATGATATAATAAGGTAGCAATCGTCGTTTTTCCGTTGGTTCCTGTAACTCCAATAAGTTTCAAGTTTTCCGAAGGATTTCCATAATAATTTGCTGCCATTATTGCCAACGCACTGTTTCCGTTTGCAACTTGTACATACGTGATTCCGTTTACTATTTCTGCTGGAATTTCTTCACAGATAATTGCAATCGCACCTAATTTTATCGCTTTATTTATATAACTATGTCCATCAACTTCATATCCTTTGATCGCAATAAAAACATCGTTTGATTCTACTTTGCGTGAATCAAAAACAAGTTCGCGCACCGAGATTGTCGTGTCGCCAGTAACAGCTTCGAGAGGAACTTTGTATAATATGTCTTTTAATATGTTCACGATAATTCTAATACAATGCTTTTTTGTGATTCTATTTTAATTCCTGCTTCAATGGATTGCTTCGTTACTTTTCCATTTCCTTTGATTTCTACGCGCAATCCCAAATTTTCTAGTAACGGAATTGCGTCCATTGCTGGCATTCCGATAACATTTGGCATGATGGTTTTGTATTTTCTCGATTTCTCGCGATAATTCTCATAGTCCGTCGAAACCGTTCCGTGTACAGTATTAATATTTTCTACTTGATCGAATATTGGCGTATCCGTATATATTTTGTGTGCAATTTTCTTGAATACTGGTCCAGAAACATCTGCTCCGTAATACCCAATTTTACGATCTGGTTCATGAATCACAACGATACATGAGTATTTTGGATTCTCCACAGGGAAAAAACCTGAAAACGTAGAAATGTATTGAAGCTTATCTTTATCGCCGTCTCCATAATTTTTTTGACAGGTTCCTGTTTTTCCTGCCATTGAAAAATCTGGGGAATACAAACTATTTCCTGTTCCGTGTTTTTTCTCCACTACATTTTGCATCATTTTCGTCACTTTCGCTACCGTTTCTTTGGAACAAATTGACGGATTGATGATTTCTTTTTCAAATACTTTTTCGCTTGCGTACCAGTTTTCACGAACTGCTTTTACAAATCGTGGGCGCACCATTTCACCATCATTCGCTATTGCGTTATAGAATGTCAATGTTTGTAATGGTGTTAATGAAACTCCATATCCAAAAGCCATCCACGGAAGTGTTGTGCCATACCAACCTTTTTTATCGTTTGGATGCGGAATGATTGGTGCTCCTTCACCTGCAATTGGTAAGTCTAGTTTTTTATTCAAACCCATATTATAGAGTCTGTCCACAAATTTTTCTGGATTTTTATTGTAGAAATCATAGATTATTTTCACAATTCCCACATTAGATGACACTTCAAATGCTTCAGAAGCAGAAATTTTTCCATAACCGCGATGATTTGAATCTTCTACGACATCTCCATAAAAAGTCAACTTTCCATTTCCTGTGTCAACTACATAATTACTATCAATCACTCTGTCTTCTAGCGCCGCAACCATTGCCATTAATTTGAATGTAGAACCTGGTTCGTGCGATTCGCCAACAGCATAATTTAGACGTTCGTAATACTTTCCTTTTTTGTTTCTTCCTAAGTTTGAAATGGCTTTGATTTCTCCAGTTGCAACTTCCATTACTACCACACAACCATGATCTGCTTTGTATTTTTCTAGCTGTTCTAATAATGCATGATGCGCAATATCTTGCACATTTACATTGATCGTAGAAATAATATCATATCCATCTTGTGGTTCTAATTCATTATCGCCAGAAACTGGTTTCCATTGTCCTTTCGCTATTTTTTGCTCCAATCGTCTTCCTTCTTTTCCACGCAAGTATTCGCTAAAAGCACTTTCTAAACCAACTCCTTTTTGTCCTTCACGCTGATGTCCAACAGTACGTTCTGCAATTTTCCCGATAGGATGTTCGCGAACCGTTTTTACTTTATCAATAAATCCACCTTTGATTGTCCCAAGTTTGAAGATTGGAAATTGCTTGATGCGAATGTATTGTGAGTAACTTAGCTTGCGCGCAATTCTCAAGTATTGATTTTTATTCTTTCGTGCAGTCACGAGCATTTGATCATAGTGTGCAGAAGATTTCCCAAACATTGCCGATAATGAATCTGCTAACGGCTTTACATTGTCAAAAAATATTTTTTTGTTGACCGTTTTTGTATCAAAAAAGATATCATATTTAGGAACCGAAGTTGCTAATAAACTTCCATCATCTGCATAAACATTTCCGCGACTTGGAGCAATGACCGCATTTCTGAACGTTTGTTCTTGCGCCATTTCCTTGTATTTTTCACCTTCAATAAATTGAATATTGACCAATTGCACCACAACCGCTATTGCGAAGAGAAACATACCTCCTGCAATAAAATATAAACGATTCAATATGTTTTTATCGGTTACTGGCATTCTTGATTATTGTTGTGATTTTACTCTTATTTTCTTTGGCGGATTTTCAGAAGGCGCCAATCCTCTTGATGCTACTTTTTTGGTGATGTACGATTCTAATTTTAGCTGCTGTAATGTTGTTCGTGCATCTACAAATTCACTTTTTAACTCTTTTACTTGTTCGTTGAGTTTTGCAATTTTGTGAACTTTTTCGTCTGCCCAATGCGAACTTGCAATCATAATTAACGCTAGAAACGAAGCAAACACAATGAAACGCCAATTTTTTATTGCGTCATCTTTGATGAGAAACTTCCCTTTTAGGATGTCATATATATTTTGCTTTACCATTATTAGACACGTTCTGCTATTCTTAGTTTTGCGCTGCGCGCTCTGTTATTTATTTTTATTTCTTCTTTTGAAGGAATAATTAAACCACCAACTTTTTTAAATGGAACTTCAAACCGTCCATAGAAATCTTTTTCTGGTTCACCTTCAAATAATCCGTTTCGGATGAATCGTTTTACCAATCTATCTTCTAAAGAATGATAACTTATTAAACTCATTCGTCCGCCAGACTCTAACATATCGAGTGTTTCTAATAGAAATTCTTTTAAAGCTTCAATTTCTTGATTGACTTCTATTCGAATTGCTTGATAGATTTGCGCTAATATTTTATGCTCTTTATAGTTTGGTAAGAATCGTTTTAACGCTACTCGTAATTCTTCCGTAGTTTTAATTGGTTTTTCTTCTCTCACTTCTATAATTCGAGCTGCAATTGCTTTAGAATTTCTCAATTCACCATATGAAAATAGAAGTGATATTAAATCTCTTTCTGAATATTCATTAACCACATGAAACGCCGAAATTTCTCCTTCTTGATCCATTCGCATGTCCAAATCAGCTTCAAATCGTAATGAAAAACCGCGTTCTGCAACATCAAATTGATGTGACGAAACGCCAAAATCTCCTAAAATTCCATCTACTTTTTTGATTCCATAAAATCGTAAGAACTTTTTTAGATGTCTAAAGTTTTGACTTATCAACTTAAATCGCGGATCATCAATTGCATTTTCCAACGCATCTTGATCTTGATCAAAAGCAAACAGTTTCCCATTTTCTCCCAAACGACTCAAAATTTCTTTTGAATGTCCGCCGCCGCCAAAAGTTACATCGACATACACGCCATCTTCTTTGATGTTGAGTCCATCAACCGTTTCTTTTAATAATACTGGATTATGATATTCCATCTCCATCGTCATTTCCCATTACTTTTTCGGCTAAATCGCCAATATCTACTGAAGCATCATCCGTTGCCGTTTCATACTTTTCTTTATCCCAAATTTCAACACTATTGATCGCTGACGACACTACTATTTCTTTTTTGATACCTGCAAAAACCACTAAGTCTTTCGGAATCAATAAGCGTCCTGCGGAGTCAATATCAACCATTCGCACACCTTTGTTAAATCTTCGAATGAAATCGACATTTTCTCTCTTAAAACGACTAAGTTTGTTCAGTTTTTCCGTGACTTTGTCCCATTCGCTCATCGGATGCAACTCTAAACACGAACCAAATAAACCTTCTTTTATGACAAAACCTTCTTGCAATATTGGAGACAACTGCTTTTTCAAGTCAGCAGGAACAAGCATTCGCCCTTTCGCGTCTACTTTACATTCGTATGTTCCAATTAAATTTATCACGTGAGAATTTGGTTTGCCTATTATTAGATTCAAATATATTGAAAATTTTACCACATTTTACCACTTTATACCACTTTCTGTCACATTGTTGATAAGTTTTTGTGTGAAACCAAGTAAAATCGTTCAAACATCTTAAAAATCAAAGTCTTAAAAAAGTGATACTTCAAGATCAGAATTGCCCTTTTTTCGGGTATATTTAAGCTGTTTTTATATTTTTTGAGACATTTTAAAAAAACCATTTTAATAATTTCGAAATGCCTATATTTGTCTCTTGTAAAAAAACCAATAGCCATTAATGAAAGAAAGCTTTAAAAAGGAAGGTAAATTCAATTATCTCGAACTGGGAGAAGGAACACCTATCGTTATTCTGCATGGCTTAATGGGCGGTTTGAGCAATTTTGAAGCCGTTACCAAAAATTTTTCCGCAAAAGGATACAAAGTTCTAATTCCTGAGTTGCCTATTTACACAAAACCACTTTTAAAGACAACCGTGAAGAATTTTGCGAAGTATGTCAGAGAGTTTATTCTTCATAAAAAGCTTGACAAAGTAATTTTATTAGGAAATTCTTTAGGTGGACATATCGGATTGTTACACACAAAGTTATATCCTGAGTTGGTGAAAGGTTTAGTGATTACAGGAAGTTCCGGATTGTATGAAAACTCAATGGGCGTTGGATATCCAAAACGTGGTGATTACGAGTTTATTAAGAAGAAAAGTGAAGATGTTTTTTACGATCCAACAATTGCTACTAAAGAAATTGTGGACGAAGTTTTTGCCACTGTAAACGATCGAAGCAGATTGATAAAAACGCTGGCAATTGCTAAAAGTGCTATTCGTCATAACATGGGAAAAGATTTGCCTAAAATGAATATTCCTGTGGGCATTATTTGGGGAAAAAACGATACTGTTACGCCTCCAAATGTTGCAGATGAGTTTCATGAATTGCTTCCCGATTCTGATTTATATTGGATTGATAAATGTGGACATGCGCCAATGATGGAACATCCAACTGAATTCAACGAACATCTACAAGATTGGTTGACAAAACGTAATTTTTAAGCTACAAACTGTTATGAAGATAAAATCTGCCGAATTTGTGATGAGCAATTCGGACGTTGCGAAATGTCCAAAAAATCCAATTCCCGAATATGCTTTTATTGGGCGTTCTAATGTTGGAAAATCTTCATTGATTAATATGTTAACGCAACGTAAAAGTTTAGCAAAAACTTCTGGAAGACCAGGAAAGACACAGCTTATTAATCATTTTAAGATTAATAATGAATGGTTTTTAGTCGATTTACCTGGTTACGGTTACGCAAAAACTTCGAAGACTAGCAAGCGTGTTTTTCAAAAGTTTATTACCGAATATTTTAGCAAGCGTACACAATTGATTTGTGGTTTTGTATTGGTTGATATTCGTCACGAACCGCAAAAAGTAGATTTGGAGTTTATGCAATGGTTGGGCGAAAACCAGATTCCGTTTTGTATTGTTTTTACAAAAGCTGACAAATTGCCTCCTTCGCAGATTGACAAACACGTAAACGCATACAGAGATAAATTGTTAGAAGATGTTTGGGAAGAAATGCCAAAACATTTTGTGACGTCTTCGTCAAAAGCAATTGGGCGTGAAGAAGTGATTAATTATATTGGTCAAATTAATAAAGATTTGAAAAATTCATAGTTTTCGTTTTTATCAATTGAATTAATTCTTCCGTATTTTCTAGTTGTTCAATATCACTTTTCGAAATCCATTCCGTTAATTTTTGATTTTCTTCCAAAAAAATAACAGGATATTTTGCGTCTTTATTTTTATAATTCGCTTCAAATTCATCACTGTGTAAAAATTCTAGCGGAAGCTTTGTTGTTTCTCTAAATTGCTTCCATTGTTCGTTTTCCGAAAATGTATCGTGTGTTATTGAACATAAGTCACATTGATAGGTTTTTGGACTTATTAGTTTGTGTGCAATATCGAGCAAACTGTTTACTTTCCCTGATGTTGCGTTGTATACGAAGATGATTTTTTTCATTTTTTTGGGTTTTGGGTTTTGGGTTTTGGGTTTTGGGTTTTGGGTTTTGGGTTTTGGGTTTTGGGTTTTCGCTACTAATTTGTTACACAAATTTACTCGAAATGATGCTCTTGCTTTGAATTATAATAAATCTTGATTCTTACATCTTTGTGCTATTTTCTATTTTCTAAAATCCGAATACTCAACACTACTAAAAGTCATGAATCTTAATTCTAACATCTTTGTGCTATTTTCTATTTATTTAATCTTGTACAAAGAAGCATTTCTCGATACTAATTTGTTGTACAAATTCACTCGAAATGACGTACTTGGTTTTATTCTAATTCTGAACAATCTTGAATCTAACATCTTTGCTCTATTTTCTATTATCTAACATCTCAATACAAAATACTCACAACTCAATACTACTAAAAGTCGTAATAAATAGCGTTTCCTTTTCAGCTATCTCAGAATTTCATACTTTTAGTTAATTAAAATTCAAAATTATGCAAGCTACAACTGTTGATGAAGTGATTTCTTTTTTAGATCAAATTATTGAAGATAACAAAGAAATTCCGAGTACGATGGGTTATTTCGCAGCATTGTATCATAAAGTGACTTGCAAAGTGAAAGAAGGAATTGAAAATCATTTTTTTGATGATAATCCCCGAATGGAACATTTGGACGTCATTTTTGCGAATAGATATTTGCAAGCGTATACCGATTTTAAAAATAATACAACGCCGAGTAAATCGTGGCAAGTTGCGTTTGAAAAAGCAGATGATTATTGGTTTATTGTGTTACAACATATATTACTTGGTATGAATGCACATATTAATTTGGATTTAGGAATTGCTGCCGCAGAGGTGATGAAAGGTGAAAATATTAATGATTTGAAAGGTGATTTTGATAAGATTAATGTGATTTTGGGCGAATTGGTACACGATGTCGAAAAGGAATTGTCATTAATTTGGACAACACTCACAAAAATTCTGAAAGAAACAGAACGATTTGATACTATTTTGATTGATTTTAGCATGAAACTTGCCAGAGATGGCGCATGGAAATACGCAACGTCATTAGCAAATTCGCCAGCAACCAATTGGCCTCAATTAATTTCCGCAAGAGATCAAAGAATCACCGAGAAAGTAAAGTTAGTGACAGATCCTGGTTTTTTCGCGAATCTTATATTGAAAATTATTCGCTTGGAAGAAACTGGTTCAATTAAAACAAGAATTGAGATTTTACAGAAAGATTAATTGCAAACTAAATTTGATATATTTCTGAGTACTTTTAAGCGAAAGCTTACTCCTTAACAATCTCTAATTTTTCAGCAAAATAATCGCAGAAATCAAGCATTGTTGCGCTCATTTTTTCATCATTTGTTGCACGCTGAAATGATTTTGCCATCGACACTAATGTTTGATGATAAAACACTTTCATTTCATCGACAGGCATGTCTTTTGTCCATAAATCAATTCGCAAACTTTCTTGTGCCTTGTGATCCCAAACCGACAACATTACTGCTTTTGTAGCTTCAGTATTGATTCCGCCATCTTTTGCTGTCCAATTGATTGCTTCTGGAACATTATTTTCATCTACGGTCACCGCAATTTTTATTTCAGAATTGAGTTTGTTCGCCATTATTTCTTGGGTTTGTACTTTGAATTGTTAAAAATTTCGTCTGGAGTTTTCACTAATAATTCCTGCAAAGATACATCATTATTTTTCATGTACGCGTCCACAATTTGAGCACCAATATAGCGACCAATTCCGCCAGGAGATTCACTGTCCAATTCTAAGTAAAACTTGGAGAAAGGTGCTAAGTTTAGAAACCGATTATCCAACTTATTATCAGTACTGTACAGCAATTCTTTTTCAATAAAATACGTCCAAATTTGCGCTTCATTTTCGGCTGACCAATTAATTTGACGTTCCGTATATCCAAATTGTTTTGCTTTGCTGACAGTTGGCACTAAAAGCGATTTGATATATTGCACTTTTCCATAATATATTATGTTGCTTAAAAAAGTACGTTCGCGCGCAGGTTGCACTTGTGAAAAAGCAAATTCGTTTGCAATATCTACTGGAATCATTTCTTTTTCAAAATTCTGCACTATATATTGTTGTATTCCTTCGTAATATTTATGATTTCCACCTAAATACGTATTCAACGCAATTAAAATCATGCTGTTTGTTAAGATGATATTTTTGCGATAATCTTCCGTAGTAACGGTAAAAACTTCGGGCGTTCCATATTCAGGAAAGTAAAATTTTATGTGTTGCAAAACCGATACAATATCTTTTTGAACTGGAGCAAAATCTGTAAAAACGGCATCTATTTCTTGCTTTAATTCTTTTTGTAAAGGATCGCGCATCGTGTAAACCCAAGTAGAATCGGGAATAGAACTCGGAAAAAATTGCGGATATACTTCTTTTAACTTGGGTAAATCTGAAGGTGAAGCATTTAAGAAAACTTGCTCAAATCGGCTTACGTTTACATCTATTGGAATGGCTGCAATTTCTTTTTCCAGCAAGTTTTCATTGGCACAACCAATTACTAGTAATAATAATATGTATACTATATTTTTCATAATTTTTATATGGACACAATGTAAATCCTAAAATGATATTCAAATGTGAGTTTAGACTTCATAAATCATTAGTAAAAAACTAAATTTTCAAGTTCTTATTTTTCATTTTCTTTGCTCGCACAAAAGATACTGAATCAAGTTCAGCACAGGCGTCAACAAAAGAAAGTGCGCTTTTTCCAGAGGTATTTTTAGCCGAAAAGGCTAAAATCGCATCTATTTTTCTAAATTTTCTCCAAGGCTTCGGAAATTCTTAACGAAAAATAACTGCTATACTTCGGAAGAAGAACAAGTTACAAGCACATTTAGTGATTAGTCATATCAAGTTCACATTAATTATAAACACATAAACGCGATCTAGGCTCGTAAATTTTAATCTGCTTCTATTTTTGTCTGCAAATTTACTTTTTTTATCTTGTAAAAAAATTGAAATACATGAAATGAGCCATAATAATTTTCTTGAAAGTAATTGAAATGTTTATTGGCAAATTCCATCTGACAGAAATATTAAAATAAAAATAAATACATGAAAACTGAAAAGGTTATTGATCATATTGTAAAGTGGCTGAAAGAGTATGCAACGAATGCAAAAGTGAACGGATTTGTTATAGGAGTTTCTGGAGGAATTGATTCCGCGGTAACTTCTACCTTGTGTGCAAAAACAGGATTACCTGTATTGTGTATTGAAATGCCTATTCATCAAGCGGCAAGTCATGTTTCGCGTGGACAGGAACATATAAAGCAATTAAAAGAACGTTTTGATAATGTGAGTGATGTTCGCGCAGATTTAACGCCAGTTTTTGAAGAATTTAAAACAGAAGTTACCTTAGAAGGCGAAAAAGCAACAGTTGATATGGCTTTGGCGAACACAAGAGCGCGTTTGCGAATGACAACTTTATATTATTATGCTGGACTATTAGGAAGATTGGTTGCTGGAACAGGAAACAAAGTAGAAGATTTTGGCGTCGGGTTTTATACCAAATATGGAGATGGCGGCGTTGATTTGAGTCCAATTGCGGACCTAATGAAAAGCGAAGTTTATCAATTAGGTGAGTTATTAAAAGTTCCCAAATCTATCATGAAAGCTGCTCCTTCCGATGGTTTATTTGGTGATGCCAGAAGCGATGAAGATCAGATTGGCGCTAACTACGATGAGCTTGAATGGGCTATGCAAATGCATGAAGAAAGAAAAACCGCAGAAGACTTTACTGGAAGACAACAAGAAGTTTTTAAAATTTACAAACGATACAATTCCTCTAACCGACATAAAATGATTCCAATTCCAGTCTGCAAAATACCGCAAAATCTTACATAAAATTTCATCTTTTTTAATCGTTATTATAAAAATTTGTTTAAATTTGTTGTTACAGACCCCCTAAACCTGAAATAAAAATTGATTCGTTTTTATGTTAGCATGACATAACGAGCCTTTCTTTATGTGATGGTCTGATTTAATAATAACTTTAAAAACTAAATTATGGTTAAAGTATTAATTGCAGACAATCATCCCATTGTTCGAAAAGGAATTAAATCCTTGTTTAAGAACTCTACTGAGATTGATGTAGTAGGTAAAGCTGCTACAACTTCTGAGCTTTTTGATTTTATTAGTCAAGAGCACGTAGATGTTATTTTACTTGAGATGGATCTCCCAGAGGTCAATGGTATTACTGCATTGCGAAGATTGAAAAAAGACTTCGCCGAGATGAAAGTAATTATGTTTAGCTCACATTCAGAAGATGTTTACGCAGTAAGCACTCTGAGAGCTGGAGCATCCGGTTACTTATCAAAATCCGTCGCTACAAATGTTATTAAAGACGCTATTGTTAAAGTTGCTAATGGAGGAATCTATAT
Source organism: Kordia antarctica (assembly GCF_009901525.1). NCBI lineage: Bacteria > Pseudomonadati > Bacteroidota > Flavobacteriia > Flavobacteriales > Flavobacteriaceae > Kordia > Kordia antarctica. The sequence goes on along the minus strand of NZ_CP019288.1, from coordinate 4,385,884 downwards.
TAGCAACGAATTAGCACAACGTCTAGCATTTGATGAAAGCACGAACAAACCCCGTAGATTCTTCAGACGTTTATCTACAAGAGAAGTTGAAGTGTTAAAACTTTTAGCTTCAGGTAAACGTAACAAGCATGTTGCCGAAGAGTTGAACCTAAACGAAAAAACTGTGAGCACGTACAAGGCTCGCCTAATGCGAAAGTTGAATGTAGACAACCTAGTTGATCTATTACAACAAGCAAAAGCATTAGAATTGCTGTAAATGCATTGTAGAGAATTTATTCTCTATGAACAGTTAAAATTTTTATGATGATATGTGTAGATCCTTTTAGAGTTTACATGTGTCATCATTTTTTTAATCATAAAGTCTTCGAGGAAAACTTACACAACCGCCGCAAATAAGCAATGTTGAGTTCCGCGTTTTTATATGTTTGATGAGTTTCTTTTCTAGTGGAGAAAGTGGTAGTTTTTCTTTTTCTTCTAAATGTTCTAATGCTTTGATTCCAAAAGCTTGTAATTCGGGATTAAACGATTTTAACCATTTCCTAAAATGTTTTGCATTTCTGATGTTATCAAAATAGAAATCATCATGTTGCAAAGCTCCATTCATTATGGGTGAAAAACCACAATGAAATCCGTAAGTTTTCATTGTTTTAAATTGATCTATGAAATCTGAAACTCCAAATTTAGTTTCGTATAATTCATTGTGCAACTCGATATGTGCATATAATTTTTTGTAATCAAAATAAGAATTTACGCTTCCCGTTTTAGCGTGATAACTAATTAAACCAATGATAGAATCGTTTTTTGAAAACATATGCACTTTGTATTCTTTGTGCCTTTGATATTTACCATAGGGAAAATTGACTAGAATAGTATAGACCGTTTGTTTTAAATTATTTTCTAACTTCCTTTCAAATATAAAACCATTGCCTTGTAAATCGATATATACGATATGTTTAAATTTTTTCGCTTTGAGCGAGTCTATATTAAACTCTTGATAGTTTTTAAAATATCCTTGAAGTTCATAATCCGCTTCAATCTCTTCTTTATTTTGCGAGAATAAACACACTGATAGCAAAAAAAATGTACAAGTAATTATTTTTTTCATCTGAGAATTTTTCAAATTAAATATATACCAAATTTACAACACACGTTTCAATTGCTCAGAAAGTGCTTTTTTGAGAGATATGTAGTTGGTAATTTCTTCTAATACACTTTGAAGTTTTTCTAATTCAGCATTTTGCTGTAAACTGAGTTTGAGTTCTTCTATTTTTAGATTGATTAAGAAGCAACGCAAACTTAAGATAGTTTCACTTGTCAATTGTGCAATGGTTTCTTCTTTAGTTTTCACAAAAATGTTTTGCGCTTCCCAATTGTGCAATTCATAACGTTCTTCACGCATGAGAATGTCTGTAACTTCACTCGCTATTTCTGGCGCTATTTCGTTGACAAATGTGTCTAGTTCTAAAGTTCCCGTTGTGTTTAATTTTTCAATAGCACTGTAATAGATTGCTTTGAAGGTTTCGTTTGCCAAGTCAATTTCATCTTGTTGTAGGTCTAAATAGAGTTTTTCAAAGACTTTTGCTTCAAATAATTCGCGCTCCATTTTTAATTCACCTTCATCATCTTCTTTCAAAATTAAGTCTTCAAACGTAGCTTCCATGTTTCCATAAAGCAATAATATTTCTATGATTTTTCGCTCTAAAACATATTGAACATCAACAGCTTCCGCTTTTTTCTCTGTTTTTATTACTTCGAAAGCCTTTTTTTCTTGCGTAGTTTTTTTATTCGCTTCCTTAATGTCTCTATTTTGAAGCTGCGCCAACGTCGCAAATAATACTTCTTCCGAAATATTCATAATCCTAGACGTTTCACGCAAGTATAATTCTTGTTTGATTCGATCCGAAACTTTAGAAATACTCGACATCATATCGTTGATAACTTCTGCTTTTTTTATCGGATCATTTTTGGCAACTTCCATCAGTAAAGAAGCTTTGTAACTGATGAAATCTTTTACATTATTTTCAAAGTATTCTAGTACGTCTTGTAGCGAATTGTTTTTAGCAAAACTATCAGGATCTTCTCCGTCAGGAAATGTACATACGCGTACATTCATGTCTTGTTCCAAAATTAAATCGACTCCACGGAGCGACGCGCGAATTCCTGCGGCATCTCCATCATAGAGAACCGTAATATTTTTTGTCAAACGGTTTATAAGCCGTATTTGATCCGCCGTTAAGGCAGTTCCAGAGGAAGAAACCACATTGTGAATTCCTGCTTGATGCATCTGAATTACGTCTGTATAACCTTCCACCAAGTAGCAATTATCTTCTTTTGCAATGGCTTGTTTTGCGTAATACAAACCGTATAATACTTTACTTTTATGGTAAATATCGCTTTCTGGCGAGTTGAGATATTTTGCCGCTTTTTTGGTATTTGTCAAAATTCGTCCACCAAAACCAAGTACGCGTCCACTCATACTGTGAATTGGAAACATGACTCTGCCTTTGAAACGATCAAAGCGTTTTTCATCTTTTACAATCGTCACACCTGTTTTGGCAAGATAATTTAAGTTGTACCCTTCTTTCAGTGCTGTTGTGGTAAACGCGTCCCATTCGTCCAAGGCATAACCCAATCCAAATTTCTTGATGGTTTCCGGTGTAAAACCACGTTCTTTAAAGTAAGTAAGTCCAATTGCTTTTCCTTGCGGCGATTCCCAAAGTATGTCTTGATGGTATTTTTTAGCATATTCAGAAACCAAAAACATGCTTTCCTTTTCGTTGGCTAATTCCTTTTCTTCGTCAGTTCGTTCGGTTTCTTCAACTTCAATTCCGTACTTATTTGCTAAGTATTTTATAGCTTCCGGATACGTAAAATGTTCGTGTTCCATTAGAAAAGCGACTGCATTTCCACCTTTTCCTGAACTGAAATCTTTCCAAATTTGCTTTACAGGCGATACCATAAATGATGGCGTACGTTCTTCCGAGAATGGACTGAGTCCTTTGAAATTACTTCCCGATTTTTTGAGTTGTACAAAATCGCCAATGACCTCTTCTACGCGAGCAGCGTCAAATACAGCATCTATGGTCGATTTTGAAATCAAAGTATGAAAGTTTAGGAATGAATGTTCAAAAATACTAAGTTTCCGCTAATTATGGATATAAATAGTAATAGTTTGTTCTTATGAATTTTACTTCTTCCAGCGGATGAAAAATTATTTTTTTCTATCAATTACATAATTCACCATGAGTTCTAATGAATCTTTGTATGTTGATTGAGGATAGGTTTCTAGGAGCGTAAGTGCTTTTTCTTGGTAGGTTTTCATTTGCGTAACTGCATATTCCAATCCGCCCGTTTTTTTTACGAATGCAATGACTTCTTTAACTCTTTTTTTGTCTTTGTTATGATTTTTCACAGAATTAATCGCCCATTTTTTCTCTTCATTCGTGCAATGATTGAGCGCGTAAATTAGCGGAAGTGTCATTTTTTGCTCTTTAATATCGATTCCTGTTGGCTTCCCGATTTGCGTATTTCCGTAATCAAATAAGTCATCTTTTATCTGAAAAGCCATTCCGATATGTTCACCGAATAATCGCATGCGTTCTACTTCTTCATCAGAAGCATTTACAGATTTTGCGCCCATTGCACAACAAGCCGCAATTAACGTTGCTGTTTTTTGTCGGATGATTTCGTAGTAAATATCTTCTGTAATGTCTAATCTACGTGCTTTTTCAATTTGCAACAATTCGCCTTCACTCATTTCGCGCACAGCGACAGAAATAATTTTTAGCAAGTCAAAATCGCCATTATCAATGGAAAGCAATAGTCCTTTCGAGAGTAAATAATCGCCCACTAAAACGGCAATTTTATTTTTCCATAAGGCATTTATAGAGAAAAAACCGCGTCTTCTATTGGAATCATCTACAACATCATCATGTACTAAAGTTGCTGTATGAATGAGTTCAATGACAGAAGCGCCACGATACGTTCGTTCGTTTACAATTCCATCAGAAGTCATTTTGGAAACTAGAAAGACAAACATAGGACGCATTTGTTTTCCTTTACGATTTACGATGTAATGTGTAATTCTGTTGAATAGCGCAACTTTGGAAATCATAGAACTGGAAAACTTTTTTTCAAAGAGTTCCATTTCCTTTTGAATTGGTTGTTTAATTTGCGCAACTACTTTCATTCTTTGTCAAAGATAGAGAGTTATTCATTTAAAATCATATTTTTTTGTAACTTTAGAGACTTAATAATAAAAACTATCAACATGAAAAAAATTACTTTATTTCTTTTTTGCTTTTTAATCTTTTCCTATGCGGGAATCGCTCAAGACACTTGTGCATTTGCAACTGCAATTACAGCTGGAACACATACTGTAACAACTGTAGACGGAACAGAAGGCACAACAGTTATTTGTGCTGGTGGTACAACTACTGGTGCCGCTGCTGAATGGTATACATATACACCAATTGCTTCTGGATCTGCAACAGTATCTTCTAATATTCTACCAGCAAATGCAAACGGAGATACAAGACTTCATATTTATGAAGGAACTTGTGGAGCACTGGTTTGTGTAACAGGAAACGACGATGTAGACTACCCTGGTGGAAATTATTTATCGGAAGCTACATTCAATACTACGGCAAATACAACTTATTATATAGTTTGGGACAATAGATGGAGTTCTTTTGGTTTTGATTTCACGCTTACAGAAGCAGCTGCAGTTTGTGTAGATCCTTCAACATTTGTTGCTAACGGTTCCACTTCAACCACTTTTGATTTAGGTTGGACAGATACAAATACAGGTACTCCAACTTGGGAAATAGAATGGGGATTAGATGCTTTTACGCAAGGAACAGGAACATTAGTTTCTAATATTGCAACACCAAGTTATGTGTTTATGGGATTGTCTCCGAATACAAATTATGATTTTTTTATTCGTACTAATTGTGGTGGCTCTAATGGAGATAGTAGTTGGGTTGGACCTATTGGATTTAGATCTGCAAGAGATTGTTCTGCTTCAGCGGCATTTCCATTTTCACAAAGTTTTGCTGACGGAACTATATTAGATTGTTGGGCATTTGAAGATACAGATATGATAAGTCCTGTCTGGTCTTTTAATACAGACACAAATGATTTAGATGGCGATGGAACTAATGATAATTTTATGGTTGTTTTTCCACAAGCTGCAACAGAAGTTGCAAAAAATGACTGGATATTCTCTAAAAAGATGGATATGACAACCGTCAATTCATATGGAATAGATGTACTTTATAATGCATTCGATTTAAACACAGTTTCTGACGAAAGCTTTGAACTTTACATTACTGATGGCACATCATCTACAGCACTGTATCAATCGCTATTAGGAACATATACTGGAATTACACAGTCAGGAGTTTTTGGTGATAATACTGGAAATGACTTAGTTACACAAGCGTATACAGCTTCTGTGACATTTACGCCACCTTCAGATGGAACGTATTATGTTGCCATGCGTGCAACTACCACAAATTCAGCGAATCTATTAATGCTTTTTAATTTAAGTGTTTCTGAAACGTTAGGCGTGGAAGAATTTGGTGCTGATAATTTTAAACACTTTATTAATTATGACACAAGTGTATTGACAATAGAGGCATCTGAAAACATGTCTGATTTTGTATTATACAATAGTTTAGGTCAACAAGTTTTAAATTCTAAATTATCTTCAAAGGTTCATGAACTGGATCTTTCTAATATTGACGCAGGAATATATTTTGCTAAAGTTGGTATAGAAAATAAAACTAAATCTTTTAAGATTCTTGTTAAATAAATAGCTTCAAAATACTTAAGAAGCATTAAGAGTATAATTCTGATTGTCACATTAAATTTAAAAAATGTGTTTTCAGAATTATGCTTTTTATAATAGATACCTTGATGGTTATGAAAAAAAAATTAGGAAAGTTTTTAGTGTTATTTTGCATCGTATTATTTTTTAATTGTAAAGATGACGACGCAACAACACCAACTCCAATTGTACTGAATGAAAACTTAGTTGTTTATGACGGATATACGTTATTTTCTCCCTTAGGTTCAAACAATACTTTTCTCATTAATAATGAAGGTTTTGTAGTTAACAAATGGGAATCTGAGACTCCTGCGCTAATTTCATATTTAACTGATGAAGGAAATTTAATTAGAGCAATACGACAAGAAGGTTCAAATTTTACAGGAGGCGGAGCTACAGGAGCGATTGAAATTTTAAGTTTTGAAGGAGATGAACTCTGGTTTTGGGAATACAACACTTCAAATTATGTATTACATCATGATATAGCATTGTTACCAAACGGTAATATATTGGCAACGGTTTGGGAACTTAAATCAGGAAATGAAGCGATTACAAAAGGACGAAATCCGAGTTTACTTTTTGCAAACGAAGTTTGGCCGTGTAAGGTTATTGAAATCAAACCACTTGCAAATAATCAAGCCGAAATTGTTTGGGAATGGTCTGTTTGGGATCATTTGATTCAAGATCATGATGCTACAAAAGAAAATTTTGGAATTGTTTCTGAACATCCAGAATTGATTAATATTAATTTTTCAGGCGGCGATGCAAATTTTAATCATTTAAACTCCATTGATTATATTGAAGAATTAGATCAAATTGTAGTAAGTTCTAGAGTTTTTAATGAATTTTGGATTATAGATCATAGCACAACTACAGCAGAAGCCGCATCACATGTTGGAGGAAATAGTACAAAAGGAGGCGATTTATTGTATCGTTGGGGAAATCCGCAAGCATACAATTCGGGAACATCTGAAAATCAACGTCTATTTGGTCAGCATGATGTAACATGGATTGGAAATACCATAAATAATGGTGGGAATTTCATGGTTTTCAATAATAATAAATTTTCTGATAAATCTTCTATTGATGAAATTTTGATACCACAACTTGCAAACGGAACGTACGAATTAATGCCAAATACCATAAATCTTCCTGAAACATCTGTTTGGTCTTATGACAATGAACTGATTTTTTCTTCTCGACTTTCTGGAGCGCAACGATTGCCAAATGGAAATACGTTAATCACGGAAGGTGGAGCTGGAACATTGTTTGAAATAAACCAATCGGGAACAATCATATGGCAATATCAAAATCCAGTAGAGACGAATGTTTCTATTTTTAAAGTAGATAAATACGGAAAAAATCATCCAGCATTTGAAGGTAGAGTGTTAACTTCTTTGCAAATTGAGATTGAGTAATTTCTTTATTTTCAAAGTCTAATACTGTTAATTAATTTTTGTGACTTTACTTGTATTGATGTGTCTTACTAGAAGAACCAAAAAACAAATTCGTACAATGGAAAAAACAGATTTAGAGCTTAAAGAAGAATTTTTAAGAAAGATTGAAGACATCAAAAATTCATGTGAAAGTCTTGTTGAAAAAGTAGGTCATTTACAAGTAGATTTATTTAATCATCCTGACAAAAACCTTGAAAAAGCATTGGACAAACTTAATAATGACTTTTCAAAAGATCATGAATTCATCACAGAATTATGGCATGGTTATGAAGAAACTGTAGCCAAACTTAGATAAGATAAATTTTTGAGAATAGAATTCCTTTCAGCTTTAACTTAGTTTGAAAGGATTTTTTTTGCTGAAAAAGCATTATTTATATTTTTCTAATTGAAATATTATCAAATTAAAAGAAGCTACTCTTTATTCGCCAATTGTCCGCAAGCCGCGTCAATGTCTTTTCCGCGTGAACGTCTTACTGTTACTGTAATTCCGTTTTGTTCTAACGAATCTACATAGCGATCAATTGCCTTACTATTTGCTTGTTGAAATTGTCCGTCGTCAATTGGATTGTATTCTATTAGATTGACTTTACTCGGTACATCTTTACAGAATTTCACCAATGCATTGATATCTTTTTGTTGATCGTTAATTCCGTCCCAAACTATATATTCGTACGTAATTTGATTCTTAGTTTTATCATACCAATATGCCAACGCTTCTTTTAAATCTTTAAGTGGAAAATGCTCGTTAAACGGCATAATTTCTGTTCTAACTTCATCAATTGCAGAATGTAACGAAACCGCTAGTTTAAATTTGACTTCATCATCCGCCATTTTTTTGATCATTTTTGGAACACCAGATGTTGAAACTATGATTCGTTTTGGCGACATGCCTAAACCTTCTTTCGAAGTGATTTTTTCTATCGCTTTTATAACATTGTTGTAATTCATTAATGGTTCGCCCATTCCCATGAATACAACGTTTGATAATGGTCTGTTCTGATATAATCTACTTTGCTGATCTATAGCAACAACTTGATCGTATATTTCATCAGGATTAAGGTTTCGCATGCGTTTTAATCGTGATGTAGCGCAAAATTTACAATCCAAACTACAACCAACTTGACTCGATACACACGCCGTTGTTCGCGTACTTGTCGGAATTAAAACCGATTCTACCGTAAGTCCATCGTGCAAGCGGACTGCATTTTTGATGGTTCCATCAGCACTGCGTTGCATTTTGTCCACATGAATGTGATTGATGACAAAGTTTTCTTCCAACATTTGGCGTGTTTCTTTCGAAAGATTTGTCATGTCTTCAAAAGTATGCGCACCTTTTTGCCACAACCATTCATATACTTGATTTCCACGAAATGCTTTGTCGCTTTCTGCTACGAAAAAATCACGAAGTTGCTCTTTGCTTAATGCTCGGATATCTTTTTTAACTGCTTGCATGCTGCAAAAATAGGGAGAATTTGTGAGTTTATAGTTGTTAACTTTAGTTCCTTTCTGTTCACGTAAGAACCGCGTATTACCTAAAGTGATTCTCCGTTTTCATTTTCATTAACAGGCCTATAAAATTTAAGGTTCAATATATCAAAAACGATCTCGTATCTATATATTACCTTCTTTTAATTTCAATCTCTAATTCGAAATCACCTTCCGTCAAACCCTCTGCGCCTACAACACCAATGACTATTTTATAAGGACGACTAATGGCATTCACTCGAATTTTTCGAGTGTGATCTTGCGTTTTTCCTCGCCATTTACGATCCCATTTATGGCTAGCTTCACAAGTGATACAACTACTCAGCTTTGGCGGTAATTGTTCATTGGTCAAACCAACTTGATACGCATACAAGCTAAAGTTTTGATTTTTATTCTTTGGAATAACTTTGACAAACATTTCAGAATACTTCGGAATCGTCGTCGAATATAAAACGTGATTTCCTGAGAATTTTTTATTTTGAATACTAGGAAAACACGCAACACTACTATTTTCAGCCCATGATAAATCACGAATTAAAATACCTGTTTCCAAGTTTCCACTTGTTGTAGTAATTGCTCCTTTTGTTTCTATTTTGGTTACATTTACTTTGGCTTGTGTCAATTGAGGAGCTTCTTCACCTCCAATTAGTTTTATTTCCAACGTAAAGTCGCCTTCCGTCAAACCTTCTGCGCCTACAACACCAATGATTACTTTATAAGGATGATTAATGGCATTCAAACGAATTTTTCGAGTGTGATCTTGTGTTTTTCCTTTCCAATTACGATCCCATTTATGGTCAGCTTCACAAGTGACACAACTACTCAAATTTGGCGGTAATTGTTCATTAGTTTCACCAACTTGATACGCATATATACTAAAGTTTTGATTTTGATTTTTTGGAATGACTTTGATAAACATTTCAGAACGCTTCGGTATCGTTGTTGAATACAAAACGTGATTCCCGGTGAATTTTTGGTTTTGAGTAGCAGGAAAACACGCAACACTACTATTGGCTGCCCAAGACAAATCAGAAATTTGTTGCCCATCAGATAAATTTCCTTGATAAGAAACAGTACTATTTGGGTTGACTTGTAGTACAGGAATTTGTGTGTTTCCATTTTGTGCGAAAGCATTGTTCGTAATTAATAAACAGAAGAATGCATATAGAATACTTGTTTTCATATTATTATATTTAGGTTGAGTTTTTTACAATGATATCTCAGAAACATTTTGATAATGCTCCATGCAATATTATAAATCTACAATTTATTTATTAACTACGGCTTTCCCGTAAGTGATTGCTAATTTATTTTTATACTTTATGAACTAACCAAAAAAAAAATTATCATGAAAAAAAAGAGATTTATTCTGAACAAATTATTACTTAACAAAAATCTAGTTTCAAGTTTACAAGGAAATAGTGTTGTGAGTGGCGGAAAAGGTCAAGATTCAAGACCCACCGTTAATACCGTAGAACTATCACATTGCATAGGCATACAAGGTGTTCCTCCAACATGTCGATCTGTTTATCCTTGTGCTTAATTTTAGATTAGAAGCAAACATAGGTTCGCTTTTTATAGAAAAACAAAATCCTGCCAAAGACAGGATTTTGTATATATGATATGTGTTTTCTTTTTATAGAATTAACATTGCGTCTCCGTACGTATAGAATTTGTACCCTTCTTTGATTGCTTCCGTATACGCTTCCATAAGGAATTCGTGACCTACAAACGCTGAAACCATCATTAATAATGTTGATTTTGGCGTGTGAAAATTCGTAATCATACAATTTGCAATGCTAAATTCGTATGGAGGAAAGACAAATTTGTTTGTCCAACCATCATATTCATTTAGTGTTAAATCAGAAGAAACTGCACTTTCCAATCCGCGCATTGCCGTAGTTCCAACTGCACAAACTCTCTTTTTGTTATCTTTTGCATTATTTACTAATTCAACAGCAGGCGTTTCAATTGTCAATTCTTCCGAATCCATTTTATGCTTCGATAAATCTTCTACTTCTACAGGATTAAATGTTCCTAAACCTACGTGAAGCGTAATTTCAGCGAAATCGATTCCTTTAATTTCTAAACGCTTTAATAAGTGTTTTGAGAAGTGTAAACCAGCAGTTGGTGCTGCAACAGCGCCTTCTACTTTTGCATAAATAGTTTGGTAACGTTCTTCATCTTCTGGTTCTACATCTCTTTTAATGTATTTTGGAAGTGGCGTTTGTCCAAGTTCACTTAGTTTTGTTCTGAATTCTTCGTATGAACCGTCATATAAAAAACGTAATGTTCTACCTCTTGACGTTGTATTGTCAATTACCTCAGCAACTAAACTTTCGTCTTCACCAAAGTATAATTTGTTTCCGATTCTAATTTTACGTGCAGGATCTACTAAAACATCCCAAAGACGTTGTTCTTCGTTTAATTCTCTTAATAAAAAGACTTCGATTCTTGCGCCTGTTTTTTCTTTGTTTCCAAATAATCTTGCAGGAAATACTTTCGTATTATTCAACACCATTACATCGCCTTCATCGAAATAGTCTACTAAATCTTTGAACTTTTTGTGTACAATCGTTTTCTTTTTACGATCTAACACCATCAAACGTGCTTCGTCTCTGTTTTCTGAAGGATATTCAGCTAATAATTCTTCGGGAAGATCAAAACTGAAATGCGATAGCTTTTTTGCCATAAGTCTTTTGAGTTATTTTTAAGAAAAGCAAATATACAATCTCAAGATAGGCGTTGTCAAGTATTTAAGGAGTTATTTTAGTTTTACTTCATTTCTACGCCTATTTTTTCCAAATCCTTCCAAAAATCTGGGTAGGATTTGGAAACTACATCCGCTTTTTCAATTTCTAACGGAACACGCAATGCTAACGGCGCAAAAGCCATTGCCATTCGGTGATCTTTATAAGTTGCAATTGTGATGTTTTCATGAATTTGAGTCGCTTCATGCAAATACAAAGATTCCTCAGTAATGTCTACGGAAGCTCCTAATTTTTCCAATTCAGTTTTTAAAGCTACTAACCTATCTGTTTCTTTTATTTTCAATGTGTGCAATCCAATCATTTCACAAGATAGTTGCAGCCCAAAAGCTGTCACAGCAATTGTTTGGGCAATATCTGGTGCGTTTTTTAAGTCAAGCTTGATGCTACTCGTACTTGGTTGCTGCTTTTTAATTAACGTAATCGTATGGTTTGAAAATGTAGTTTCCACACCAAATTCTTGATATATTTCTGCCAAACACGAATCACCTTGCAAACTATTTTGTTTGTATGACGAAAGTTCAGTAGTTGTTCCTATTTCGCTTAACGCGATGAGACTGTAAAAGTACGAAGCCGAACTCCAATCAGATTCTACCGTGAATGCTTTTGCTTCTTTTGTTGCTTCAAATCGTGCAACTTTGATGGTGTTTCCTTCAAAATTTGTTTGCACACCAAGATCGTTCAACAAGGAAAGTGTCATGTTGATATACGGAATTGACGTAATTTTCCCATCCAGCGTAAGCGTTAATCCATTTTCCAACGTTGGCGCAATTAATAGCAACGCAGAAATGTATTGACTGCTCACATTTGCCGCTAACGAAACGTTGCTTCCTCGTAATTTTCGACCTTTTATTTGTAACGGCGGAAAACCATCATTTTTTGTGTATTGTATATTTGCGCCCAATTGTCGCAATGCTTTCACTAATATTTTTATTGGTCGTTCTTGCATACGTGACGAACCTGTGAGCGTGATTTCCTCTCCGTTTTGTGTTGCGTAATATGCGGTTAGAAAACGCATTGCCGTTCCTGCGTGATGAATATCTTTTATAGCATCTGAAGATTTTAATGCTTTTTGCATCAGCGTAGCATCATCCGAATTGGAAATGTTTTTTATGGAAATATTCGCATATAAAGCTTGCAGAAGTAACAACCGATTGGATTCACTTTTGGAACCTGTTACAGCAATGGTTGATTTTTGATGAAGTGTTGATTTTTGAAGCTTTATGTTCATTATTATGTGTTTTATTCGTAACGTCTCTTCGAGTTAAATTCTGGAAGAATTTTGTATCGAGAAGTATTTATAATTTTCTTGTTTTCGATATACCAAATCTAAGATTTGACACTCAATCTGACGTACTCTATTTTAGTTTTTCGTTGTTGTGATGGCGATCATGATCGCGTTTGGTTTTTTTGTCCAATTTTTTGTCAAATGCTTCTTGCAAGTTGATTCCTGTCTGGTTTGCCAAACATAAAACAACAAATACAACATCTGCTAATTCTTCGCCTAAATCTTTATCTTTGTCACTTTCTTTTTCGCTTTGTTCTCCGTAACGTCTTGCAATGATGCGCGCTACTTCTCCAACTTCTTCTGTGAGTTGCGCCATGTTTGTGAGTTCATTGAAATACCGAACGCCATGTTCTTTTATCCAAGTGTCAACGTCGAGTTGTGCTGCTTTTAAGTTCATGAGACTGAGTTTATTTAAGCGAAAGCTTTATTATTTTTAATCAAAAGAGGCTGTCTGAAAAGTTATCGAAGGCGTCATTCTGAACTTGATTCAGAATCACATTACACTGATTTTCAATGATGATGAGAAACCGAATCAAGTTCGGTTTAACGAAGCTTTGACTTTATAAATAGCCTCTAGTTCAACTTACAATTTTGAATTCGTCTTTCAGACTTTTCAAAATTGAGTTTCACTAAAAAGTGACTTTATAAACGTGTTATAAAGTCACTTGTAAAAATATAGTTTTTCTGTGAATTATTTCATGCTATTGTGCAGAAACCTTTCAATTTTATAGTGTGTTTTATATTTTCTTTAATACTATTTTTTCCTTTTCTTTTTCAATCAACATTTTGTAAAATTCACGCAATGCACCGTATTTGTCTGGCGTAATTACAGGCGAGTTAATTTCTTTTGACATTACAACACTGATTCCTGTTGGTGTTTTGGATAGATTGAAAGAATATGCACCTAAGTTTTCTGGCAATTTAACCGCTATTGCTTCTGGCATTGATTCTATTTCGTAACCTGCTGGCAATTTGATATTCATCATTATTTTTCGCTTCCAAGGATAGCCAAAATCAACTGGATATTTTCTTTCTTCAGTTTTGAAAACGTTTTCAGTTGTTGCTAAGAAGAATAGTGGCGAAAAGTACATTTTGTCACCAATTATTTCTGCTTGCGCTTCTTTTGTAAACGAATAGGATTCTAATACAGGTTTTCCTATTTTCTTAATATTTTTTACGTTATGTTCATCAATTTCTATGTCGCCAATATTATTTTCAAGTTTTTCAAGATAATCATCTTTATCAGCTTTCGTATATACTTTTCTAAAGTCTAAAGCATTGTGCGATGTAAATTGTGTACGTTGTTTTCCTTGCAAGTCGCCATTTTCATCTAAGGTAACGTTTACACTTGTAGCACGTAATGCTGCTTGGTTTGGCATTAAACTGATTTTACTCCAACTTCCATCTTTACGAATGAGTCGCCCGGACCAGTTTAGCGCGCGTAATGGCAATACATTTGGTTCTCCATAATAGTTTGTAGCGTCTAATAAAATTACAGCGTCTTCAACTTCTATGGCGGCGATTACGTAATTGAATCCGTTTAAGCTTGGAAACATTTTTATTCCATGAAGTCGCGTACTTAGAATTACAGGATTGGCATTTACGCCAGCATAGCGCAACATTGCTGTGAGCATTAAGTTCATATCTGCTACATTTCCAGCATTTTCTTTATATGCTTTACGAACACCAACATCTGTATATTTCCCGTAGCTTCCATTCCATTTTACTTTGTTTCGTACATAATTGTAGATTAATGCTGCTTTTTGCATATCGCCAGAAACACCTGCAATCAATCCATCAATATCACTTTTAAAGTATGAGTTTTTTTCTAATTGCCCTCCAAATAACGGACTTCTGTAGATAGTTTTGACAACGTCATCCCAAGATTGTACTACATATTGTGGTATTCTTTTTGGCATTTGAATTTGTGATAATTCAAATTTTACAGCACTTCGATAGTTTTCAATGTTAGTTACAAAGCTTTCTTCTTTTAGTGCGGGCACATCTTTTAAATCAAATTTTGTGATATAATATGTAAATTCGAGGCTTCCTTGACTAAAACCTGAATGTTCTCTGCTTGAAAAGTTCGATCCAGAAGCTGTACCAATTTTACCGTTTTTGCTAGTTTCTTTTGGATTCAGTCTAAAGTATCCTTTGTAATGTTTTTTGAAAGTATAATATTCTGGCGTTTGAAATATAACATCAATTTTATTTACAGGAATGTCATATTGAAAGTGAATTTCGTTTACATTTCCGATATATGGAGAAATCATTTTGTACTTAAACTCTACAATACAACCTTCTTTAATGTTAGGCATTGTTATTTTTTGCACGCTTATGTATTCAGAACGTTTTTCCTTGAAGATTCCGTCTTTTCTTAGTTTGGTATCTTTTATTTTCCCATCTTCTAAGTTGTACGTGTATGCTTTTAAGTTGGCAACTTTTTCACGATCGGCACTATTTCCTTTGTATAATGGTATGTAATGATTTGCCCAATTAAAACCATCTTTGTTATAGATTTTGATTCGTGTATGAATTTCTGTTTCTAGCTGAAAACCCAATCCACTTGTATAACGTATGAAACAGTATGTACTTGTGTATAAGACAGCTGCATTTGCCTCAGGATCTTTTGGATGTTGTTTTTCTTCTAATGCTGCTTTGGAAATGTCTCCAAATTTAACCTCTTGTGCATTGATTGTTGCGAAACATACAAATGCAAACGCGAGTACGATGTATTTTTTCATCTGTGTGAATTTGTTAGTAGTGATACTTTGTTATTTTTTGATTAATACGATTTTAGAACCATCGTATTTGACGATTTTTTTGATAAATTTTCGATATTCTTTATAGGCTTCTTTTGGATATAAACCATCTTTTATTTTAATTGTTCTTTGATATTGCAAGGTTTGATCATCCTTTTTTGTAATTGTAAACGAGTAACTTCCGAATTTGGTTTCATAAGTTACATTGTCTGGAATGGCTTCTATTTTGTAATCATTTGGCAGTTTTATTTCGTAAGCATCCGTATCGTAATAACCGCGTTGAATTTCTAATGGAAATTTACGATTTCGGTATCTATCCGGAATGTTTGTATATCTGTTTAAGGCATTTGGCGCAAACAACATACGATTGCCCGTAATGACACCATATGCATCTGCTTTAAATTTTATTTTTTCAGAGAATGCAATTGCTTCTTTATCATTTTTAAGCGCAATTTCATCAATGTTTACGTTGTTTACGGTTCTAAAATATCTTTTGTAATGTTTGTCTTTTTCTACATCAGATCGGTCTTGCAGATAATACCGACTGTCGTACTGAATTCCTTTTGTCATCACAGTAACATCGGCAATGATGTTTCCGTCATTGTTTAGCGTGTACAAACCATTTGTTTCTTGCAGATTTTCTTCTGTGCTGTATTTTTTCGTGCGCTTTATTTTTCCACCTTCAGGTGTAATGACTAATACATTTCTATTATCTGTAAAGTCGCCAATGTGACCAAAAGGTACTTTTTGACTTGTACATTCCAACCAGATATCATCACCATTATTTGGAATGTTTAAGATCACATGATTTCCTTGTGCTAGCGACGCAAAGTCATCATAGAAACCTACTATTTCGTTTCCAGCTTCTACATGCGTGTAATACGATTCTACACCTGCAATTTTTAGTAAAGCCATGGTGTAGTTTGTCAAACCTTTACAATCGCCATACCCAACTTTGTCTACTTCATTTGCTGGAATTGGCTGAAAACCTCCAATACCAACTTGCACGCTGATATACCGTGTTTTGTTTTGCATGAATTCATAAATGATTTTTGCTTTTTCACGATCTGAAGTTGCGTTTGCCACTAAGTTTTCAATGGTTGCTGTTGTTTCTGCATCAACCGTTGCACGACCATTTAATAAACTTTGATACATCCATGAACCAAATTCTTCCCAATTGTTAATTTCGGCGGTAACGCCATCATAACTAAATTTGTTTAACGCTAAGAATACTTTCGGCTCAATTTCGGATTCTGATGGACTTAGTGATTCAGGTTTTATACCTGGAAAATTTTCAATACTATACGACAGCTTTCCTTCTTTTTCATCTTTTATAACTCCAAATTCTTTTAAATTGAGTTCTTTTTTGTGTAAGATAAATGATGATGGATACGTAATTTTGTAACGACTTTTTTGAATTCCTATATAGTATCCTATTGGATTGAAACTTGGCAAGTTTGCTGTGTTTTTGGTTTGGATTGTACTTGTAAATACTGCCGTAAACGGATATTCTGTCGGTGTGTAATCAATATATTTTACACGTGAATCTGTATACATAGTTCCGCCAGAAACAGCACTTACATCTATGAAATCGCGTTCACGAATTTTCTTAATTTGCTTTCCAAATTTGTCATAGATTCTAACTTCTACATCTTTTACTTTAATGTCGTTATCATAACCAACAGCAGCTCCAATTTTGTAGATTCCTTTTTCGTTGAGAACCGTTACAATCCGTTTTTCTGAGATTTCCATATCGTTGATCGCTCTTACGTCAACAATGGTTTCATCTAATCGAACAACAGCATTTGCATTTTCTGTTAATTCTGACGGAAGTGTTAAATAACTTGTGAGATCATCTTGTGCAGTGACCAAGTTTATGCTTAGTAAGAAGAGTGTAATCCAAAATAATTTTATGCGCATACGTGTATGTTTTTTCAATATGTTGGGGAAAACATGTTGCGAAGATACTAAAAGAAATGATTTAACAAATTTAATCTCCATAAACATAAGAAAAAGTTTACAAAGTCTTATTCTTTGTTTTTTGTGTCTATAATAATGGTTACAGGTCCGTCATTTAGCAACGCAACTTTCATATCGGCGCCAAAGATTCCTGTGTGTACTTTTTTGTGAATGTCTTGTTCTAATTGTGCTACAAATGCTTCGTATAACGGAATTGAAACGTCAGGTTTTGCTGCTTTGATATATCCGGGACGATTCCCTTTTTTTGTACTCGCATGCAATGTAAATTGACTTACAACAATTGCTTCGCCATTAATATCAATTAGTGACGTATTCATGACGCCATTTTCATCATTGAAGATTCTAAGTTTGGAAATTTTGGCAGAAAGCCACGCAATATCTTCGTGTGTATCTTCGTGTTCAATTCCGAGTAAAATTAATACTCCATGACTAATTTCGGCTACTTTTTTTTGATCAACCGTAACGCTTGCTTCTGAAACTCTTTGAATTACTGCTTTCATAAACAACTAAATATAGTATTCTTTATTTGATATTTTAAAGTTTTTTTTAACCAGCGAAAAAAAATTGTTATACTGCGGAAAAAGAAAAAAACCAGTGAAACATTTAAACATTAGTCATCTTTAAATTCGTCTACGCGGTAATTATTTTCTTCATTTTCTATGATTTGCACGTAACTTTTGTAACGCGACCAAGCAATTTCTCCATCGTCAACTGCATCTTTTATGGCACAATATGGCTCTTCAATGTGAATACAATTGTTGAATTTACAGTTGTTTTTTAAAGCTAGAAATTCTGGAAAATAGTTATCTAATTCTTCTTTTTCCATGTCTACAATTCCAAATCCTTTAATTCCTGGCGTATCAATTATTTTTGCACCAAATTCTAAATCGAACATTTCCGCAAAAGTTGTGGTGTGTTGTCCTTGCTTGTGTTGATCTGAAATTTCTTTGGTTTTCAGATTGAGTTCTGGCGCAATTGCATTTACCAACGTTGATTTTCCAACACCAGAATGTCCTGCAAACATACTTACTGTTCCTTTCATCCGTTGTTTAATGGCTTCTATGTTTTTATTTTCCTTGGCGGAAATTTCTATACATTCATACCCAATTTTCTCGTAAATATCTTTGAGATACATAACTTCTGCACGGCGTTCAATTTCTGTGTAGGTATCAATTTTATTGAATGTTAATACACACGGAATCGAATAGGCTTCTGCGGTGACTAAGAAACGATCTATGAAGTTTGGAAATGTTGGCGGATTGTCAATGGTGATTAATAGAAATACTTGATCTATGTTTGAAGCAATAATGTGTGTTTGCTTCGAGAGATTGACCGATTTTCGGATAATGTAGTTTTTTCGATCAAAAATCTTATCAATAATACCTGTTTCCGTATTGTTGTCGGTTTCCAGTGTAAAGTTCACTTTGTCACCAACCGCAATAGGATTGGTGCTTTTGATTCCTTTGAGCCTAAATTTACCTTTAATTCTACATTCATACGCTTTGCCTTCTTCGGTTTTCACCAAATACCAACTTCCCGTAGATTTATAAACTGTTCCTATCATTGCGGCAAATATCAAGATTATTCTTAGAAATAACAAAAGGTTTGCACTTTCATACAAACCTTTTGTTATTGTTTTGAGTTATATTAATGTGAATTCTCTAAATAATTTAAGTTTATTTAAGAATATTTCGAGTTAAAAACCGCATTCATTTTTCTAAATTTTTTCCAAGGCTTCAAAAATTCTTAACGAAAAATGCCTGCTACACTGCGGAAAAAGAATCTGTTTCGTACTATTTTACATCAAATTCAGTTTATATTACTTCTTAATTTGCATTCTCCCAAGTTTATCTTTCGATTTTCTCGATGCATAAATAATGTAATCATTTGGGCCTTTTCGGTAATAAATTCCGGGTCTGATGACTAATTGCTCGTCTTTTACTTCTTTTGAATCAATTCGTGTAATTTTCCCCTGATCGTCAAATACAAATGCCGTTGGAATGGCTTTGTTATAGTTTCCAAGTTTTTTAACTTCTTCAATATCAGTTACACCAATATTCTTTTTGTTGTCATTAAAAATTACTGTCAATTGTCCGTCTTCATAAATAGGAATCGCACTTAAATATTCTGGTCCTTTACCTGCTACTGCGATTGGAATTGAGATTCCAACACCAACTGAAAAACCATTTCCTTGTGCAAAACCAAAAATTCCAAGTGAGAATACTGTAAAACTTGCTACTTGTCTTTTTGCTATTACATTTGTCCAAGCAATTGTTCCATCTGCATTTAAAGAGGTTACAATAATTTCATTGTTAATGTACGTAATTGGTTGTACAGATACTGGACCAATTCCTTGACTTCTCCCAACAATTATTTCTTGATATTCAGATAATAGGAATAATCCGCCATCATTTTTTTCAATCAAACTATGTGTGCGGTATAATGGTAAAATGTCTTTATCTTTTTTAGCTCTTCGCTCTCCAATTAGTTTTATTTTAGTTTCAAGATCAAATTTATTGAATTTCAAATTTGTGACTTCATTGGTTTTAGCATCAATTGTTGCCGCATATACACCTCTAAGTTTTCTGTTGGCTTTTCCGTTTTTGCGTACACTTGAGTAAAAACCTACTAAATGCAATACATCTTTGTTTGTTGCCAATAATTCACAGTTGATGACTTCTCTGTTTGTAAAATCGATATTGATAATTTCTTTTGCGTATCCGCTTTCCTTTTTGAAAGCATGTACTTCAAATTTTTCAATGTTTTTTTTCTGTTTACGATCTCTGTAACTTTCATTAATGACAATAAAAATATCATCATATACATTTACATCAAAATCGGCAATATTAAATTCTAAATCTCTTCTATCTTCAAACGGAAACTGTTTCTAAGTTCGTCATTTCCGCTTCAAGATTTTCATTAAATAACTTTACTTCATATTGTACTTCTTCTTTTTTATCAAAAAAAGCGGCATGCATAATTAGCAATCTATCGCCTGTTGGAGATTCCTTAAAGTAGAAAGCACCTCTTTCTCTTTTTTTAGTCACTTTCGTATTGAACAATAATTGTCCTTCTTTTGAAAGTTTTCCGTCTGCCGAAATTGGAAATCCTACTAAATGATTTTCTTTTGCTTTACGATCATATAAACTTCCAAATGCATATAAGTTATTTCCAACAACAATGATTTCCTCAAACGTAAGGTCTTTTCCTTTGTATTCTGAAAATTCAATTTGTTGTGTTGCCAACACTTCCATTTTGTCCGCACTAAACATTTTTAAGAAATACTTCTTTTTTCCTTTGCGTGCTAGCGTGTAAATTTTGCCATTAAGTTCTCCTGCAATTCGAACAATTTTTTCTTTGTCTTCTTTAATTTCTTGTCCATAAGAAATTGTAATTGGTCCTAATTTACCTTGCGCATTTAAGTTGAGCACAAATAGAAATAGCAATACGTGTAAAATGTGTTTCATGTTTGTTTGTAAAATTTTTAGAATAATTTTTATGTAAACTAATACATTTGGGAGGCGGCAAATCTATTGATAAATATCAGTTATTAAAAATAAAGTTCGCAAATGCACATCAGTTAACTGGACTATTTAGTACGTTTTCATAAACCATCAACAATCTATTTTACACATTTTCAGTAGCTTATTGCGAATTCATAAACCGTCAATAGTGTTTCTTTTTTTGATGAACTTTTTTTTCTTCTTTTGATTCATTATTAATTTTAAAACTATAACTATTATGAAAAAACGAAATTTAAAAAGTTTACAATTAAACAAAATTGCTGTTTCCTCACTAAAAGGTGGAAGCGAAAATGCTGAAGAAACGTATCCTTGCGAAGAATCAATTCCTTTTCCACAAACACATCATATCTATGCTCATTGTCCTTCCGAACAAGCTCCAAACACGCAGGGAATAGGATGTGTACCACATGGACCTTCCGTCGCTGGAGATTGTTAATTTAAAAACTTGAATATTATGAAAAAACGAAATTTAAAAAGTTTAGCATTGAACAAGAAATCAATTGCTGATTTTACTATTAAAGGTGGAGATAATCCAATTGATACTTCTGGCGGAAGCGAACATAACCCGAATTCTATTGATCCAAAAATTTGCTTTCCAAAATCGGACTTACCAGATACGAGATGTACATGCGCTTAGTTTTTTATAAACATTGCTGAAAAGTAAAAAGCGAGCCAATTGGCTCGCTTTTTTTACAAAATTCATTACTTATTGTTAACAATTAGTAGTTCCTGGATTGCAGGCAAGAGTTCCAAATCCACCTGGACCACAAGGACTATAACAAGAAATTTCATTACTGAGTTTACACCGCTCTGTGTTATTATAACATACTATGTGAGTATTATTTGCTCCACCAACGATTTTACGGACATCAACTTCATTCAAACTTGCGATTACGCTTTTTGTGATGCTGATTTTTGAGTTTACTTTGTTTTTTTTCATAATATATGGTTTTAATGTTATACTATGTAGTCACAAAAACCTAGCCATGTTACCCAGTTTATTTTAATTATTGATGATTTTTTCTTGATGATTGATTGATTCTTGGTGAATAGCTTTGAAAATATTCGCCTGAAACGCTCATTGCAAATACTGCCTGTACATGTGTCTAGTTTTTTATAGCTATTGCTGAAAAACAAAAAGCGAGCCGATTGGCTCGCTTTTTTAGTATCTAATTTTATTTATGACATCCAATAGTTGCTGCTGAACCACCACATGGACTGTAGCAAGAAATTACTTCACTTTCGTGACACCGTAATGTGTTGTTTAAACAGTCGTTTCCAGTAATTGCTCCACCAACAATTTTACGAACATCAACTTCATTCAAACTTGCGATTACGCTTTTTGTGATGCTGATTTTTGAGTTTACTTTGTTTTTTTTCATAATATATGGTTTTAATGTTATAATATGTAGTCACAAAAACCTAGCCATGTTACCCAATTAAATATTAGCTATTGATAATTTTCTTTTGATGATTGATTGATTCTTGGTGAATGGCTTTGAAGATTTTTAAGATAAATTCTTCGCTTAATTTATTTTCTTCGCCTTCCAAAATCATTTTTCCTAAAATTTCATTCCAACGTTTGGTTTGTAAGATTGCTACGTTTTTGTCCTTTTTTAAGGCACCAATTTTGTCGGCAACTTTCATACGTTTTCCTAACATTTCTATTAATTGATGGTCAATAACATCAATTTGTGTACGCGATGTGTTTAGCGCATTTTTGTAATCAGCTTCGGTATCTGTTTCTTTTCTGATTTTCAAATCTTCCATGTACTCTACTAAAGTAGCTGGCGTAATTTGTTGTTTGGCATCACTCCAAGCATTGTCTGGATCAAAATGTGTTTCCACCATTAAGCCATCATAGTTTAAATCTAAACCTGTTTGGCAGATATCAAAAATAATATCTCTTCGTCCTGCAATGTGAGAAGGATCTAATATTAATGGTAAATCTGGGAATCGGTTTTGCAATTCAATCGGAATTTGCCATTCTGGATTGTTTCGGTAACGTGTTTTTTCGTAGGTTGAAAATCCTCTGTGAATTACTCCTAAGTTTTTTATGTTTGCCGTGTACAAACGTTCAATAGCACCAAGCCATAATGGTAAATCAGGATTTACTGGGTTTTTTACCAATACAATTTTGTCTGTACCATTTAAAGCATCTGCAATTTCTTGTACAATAAATGGACTTACTGTTGAGCGTGCTCCAATCCATAATACATCTACATCGTGTTCTAAAGCTAAGCGAACATGGTTTGCGTTTGCCACTTCCGTTGCAATTAACATTCCTGTTTCTTCTTTTGCTTTTTGCAACCATTTGAGTCCAAGCGCGCCAACACCTTCAAAATTTCCTGGACGCGTACGAGGTTTCCATATTCCTGCGCGCAATACCGTTGCATCTGTATCTTTTAATTGATGCGCTATTTTTAGTACTTGCTCTTCTGTTTCGGCACTACATGGTCCTGCAATTACTAATGGATGATCTAATCCGAAGGCATCTAACCAATTTCTAAGTTCTTTTTTGTTTTCCATGGGTTTTTTTGTTTTTTGTTTTTTTGCTCTTGGTTCTTTGTTATTTGTTATTTTATTCTTTATTCTTTATTCTTTATTCTTTGCTCTTTGAGATTCCCACTTTCGTGGGAACTTCCGCATTTCGACTCCGCTCAATGTAATACGTTAGGGATAGCAGCGGCATCCTCCCGATTTTCTCGGGAGATACAGCGAATAGCCCGACCAAGAAGCACACTGAGGTTTTCTCGAAGTGTTCTTATTGGAAACGCCCTAAGTATTATTATTTGATTCCTTTTAATATTTTTTTTATGTGATTCGTATTTTCCATTTCTTGATAGATTCCTTCAAAATTGTCTTGCAACATTAAGTTTTTAAATTCTTGTAAGTTGGCAATGTATTCTTCTAATGTTTCGATGACATTGGCTTTGTTTTGTTCAAATATTGGTGTCCACATGGCTGGCGAACTTTTTGCCAAACGTACTGTTGAGGCAAATCCACTACCTGCCAAATCAAAGATATCGCGTTCATTTTTTTCTTTTTCAATGACCGTTTTTCCTAGCATGAACGAACTTATGTGCGATAAATGCGATACGTACGCAATGTGTTTGTCGTGCGATTTTGAATCCATATATCGAATGCGCATGCCTAAGTTTTTGAATATTTCCAACGCTTTTTCTTGTAATGTGAATGCTGTTTTTTCAACTTCACATATGATGATTGTTTTCCCAATGAATAATCCTTTGACAGCAGCTTTTGGCCCTGAAAACTCCGTTCCTGCAATTGGATGTGACGCCAAAAAGTTTCTTCGTTTTGGATGTGTTGCAATGCTTTCGCAGATTTTTTCTTTGGTAGAACCTGCATCAATTACCAACGTATCGTCATTAATTGTGTTTAAAACTTCCGTAATAACGCCAACAGATACGTGCACAGGAATTGTGACAATGACAACATCTGCAAATTGTACATCTTGAAGTATTGCTTTTTTATGAATTAACTTTCCTTGCAATGCTTCTTCTAAATGCGTTTCATTTGCGTCAATTCCATATATGATTGCTTCTGGATATTTTTCTTGAATATCCAACGACATGCTTCCGCCAATAAGTCCGATTCCTATGATGTATACGTTCATTATTGCTCTATTCTTTTAATGACTTCTTTTATTTTTTCTTCAGATACACATAATGAAAAACGCACATAACCTTCGCCTTGCGTTCCAAAAATGCTTCCTGGCGTAATGAATACGTCTTTTTCATAGAGCAATTTGTCTATGAATGCTTCCGAAGTCAGGTTGCTATTTTTTGGCATTTTTGCCCAAACAAACATTCCGGCAGTTTCTTTGTCGAATACACATTCTAGTTTTGTTGCCAATTCCCAAATGAGTTCACGCCGTTTTGCATATATTTTATTGAGTTCTGTAAACCATTCTTTAGAACTTTCTAATGCTTTGATAGCTCCTTTTTGGATTCCGTAAAACATGCCTGAATCCATGTTGCTTTTTACTTTTAATACATGCTGAATGTGTGCTGCTTTTCCCATCACCATTCCTGTACGCCAACCTGCCATATTGAACGATTTACTGAGCGAATTCAACTCTAACGCAACATCTTTTGCGCCAGCTATTGACAAAATACTTAACGGTTCATCGTTGAGAATGAAACTATAAGGATTGTCATTAATAATTAGAATTTGATGCTTTTTAGCGAACACAATTAAGCGTTCAAAGAACCCTTTTGTTGCTTTCGCGCCTGTTGGCATGTGCGGATAGTTTACCCACATCAATTTTACTTTACTTAAATCTTGTTGTTCCAATTTTGCTAAATCGGGCAACCAATTCGTTGAAGCATCTAAATTATAATATTTCGGAATTGCGCCTAATAGTTTCGTTACCGAAGTGTATGTTGGATATCCTGGATTTGCGATTAAAACCTCATCGCCTTCATCTAAATACGCCATTGAAATATGCATAATACCTTCTTTACTTCCCATTAATGGCAATATTTCATCATTCGCGTTTAGCGACACGTTGTAATTTTTTTGATAGAAATCTGCAATGGCATTTCTCAACTCAGGAATTCCTTGATAACTTTGATATTTGTGCGCAGTTTCATCGTGCAAACTTGCTTCTAAAGCAGTTACTACAACAGTTGGCGGTTGTAAATCGGGACTTCCAATACCAAGATTGATAATCGGTTTTCCAGCCGCTATTAAACCACGTACTTCGCGTAATTTTTTAGAGAAATAGTATTCTTCAACTGTATGTATGCGTTTTGCTGGAATCATTGGTTTCGTTGGTTTTTGTAGGTTCCTAACACTTTTAAACTTGTCGTCATTATTTCCAATACTGAAATCGCTTTGGTGTAATTTTCATAGTCTTCAAACGTAACATCTACGAAAAAGGCATATTTCCAAGGTCTTTCAATAATTGGTAAGGATTGTATTTTGGTGAGATCAATTTTGCAATCGCTCATTACATTGAGTACTGTTGCTAAACTTCCTCTTTTGTGATCTAATTCAAATCGTAAAGAAGCTTTATCAATTTGATCGATGCCATTTTTAGGTGGTTTTTTTTGAAGAATTACAAAACGCGTTGCATTTGTTTTGATGGTTTGAATTTCTCCAGAAAGTATTTCTAAATTGAATAATTCGGCTGCCGTTTTTGTTGCAATTGCGGCTACTCCTTTTAATTGTTTTTGTTGAATTCTCTCCGCAACTGCCGCCGTATCTGCATCTTCTACTAATTTTATGTGTGGATATTTCTTGAAGAATTCTTTACATTGTAATAGCGCCATCGGATGCGAACAAACTTCCGTAATATCTTCAATAGTTTGATTTGGCAACGCCATTAAATGATGATGAATGTTTAGATAAAATTCTCCATTGATGTGAATGTTATTTGTATCAATTAATGCATAGTTTGGAATTATAGAACCTGCAATGGTATTTTCCAACGCCATGATTGCGTAACTGCTTTTTTCGTTCATTAAGCTAGAAACCAATGCATCAAATGATAAGCATTCGTCCAATTGCACATCGTTTCCGAAATACAATTGTGCTACTTTGTGATGATTGGAACCTTGAATTCCTTGTATGGCTATTGTTTGTTTCATTAGTCTATATACTTCTAGCTTAAAAGATTCATTTGATATAATTTTTAATCAAAATGCTTCTCAAAAAGTATTTTATTTTAGTTTTTTATTTTAATTCGTGTCATTTCTATTTTAAAATTAAGGAACTTATGAATCTTCGATTTCTTTTACTTTGCTCGCCCAAAGAAAAGAAACAAAAGAAAAGGCGCTTTTTCCAGAGGTGTTTCTAGTTTTTTCTCTGAAAAACTAGAACCGTAATTATTTTCTAAATTTTTTCCAAGGCTTCAAAAATTCTTAACGAAAAGAATTACTACACTTCGGAAAAAGAAAAACCATTTCGATTTTCATGTAAAATCTAGATTAGCTTAATTACATATAACTCCTCACTTTTTAATTTTTACTCCAAAAAAAAAGTTCCGAATATATTTCGGAACTTGCTTTATATGTTGAGTTTAATTAAAATTAACTATATACAACTAGGAGTTCCTGCTTCTTTCTATAAAAAAAGAAGTAAAAATAACCTTGCCATAAATAATTTGTATTAAACATGTTTTTTTTATTAATGTTCAGCTAATGTATAGATTAATTTTTATAATCAAAATGGTTTGCCAATATTTTTTGAAGAAAAACGTTTTTATCAGCAAACAGCAGTATTTTTTGTTTTTATTTGATTTAATCATATGAAATACTGATAAAAATTTATGTAGTTTTGAATCTTTAATTCCTGTATATGTCTATTGTAGTAGAAAATATCACAAAAATTTATGGAGAACAGAAAGCATTGCATAATGTTTCTTTTCGCATTGCTAAAGGAGAGATTGTTGGGTTTTTAGGTCCAAATGGTGCTGGAAAGTCTACGATGATGAAAATATTGACTACGTATTTGAAAGCGACTTCAGGAAATGCCGTTGTAAATGAATTTGATACAACTACGGAAGCACGAAATGTTCAAAAAAGCGTTGGGTATCTTGCGGAGCACAATCCGTTGTACTTGGATATGCATGTGCGTGAATATTTAGCGTTTAACGCAAATGTGTACAAAACTCCTAAATCGCGCATTGAAGAAGTGATTGTAATGACAGGACTTTTGCCAGAAGCGCATAAGAAGATTAGTCAATTGTCAAAAGGTTTTCGTCAGCGTGTCGGATTGGCAAATGCATTGTTGCATGATCCTGAAGTGTTAATTTTGGACGAACCAACTACAGGTTTGGATCCGAATCAGTTGACCGAGATTCGGAATTTGATTACTTCTATTGGAAAAGAGAAAACTATTTTTCTTTCCACACATATTATGCAAGAAGTAGAAGCCATTTGTGATCGTGTGATTATTATTAACAAAGGTGAAATTGTCGCAGATACAACATTGGCAAAACTTCAGAAAGATCAAAAACAAGTAATCGAAATTGAGTTTGATTATCGCATAGAAGATGTATTGATACAACAAATTCCGCATGTGACGCATGTTGTGAACACACATGGTTTAGTATATGAAATTACGTTTGATACTACAAAAGATATGCGCCCAACCGTATTTGATTTTGCACATGATAATGATTTGAAAGCACTAAAAATTAACCAAAAGAATAAGAATTTGGAGAGTTTGTTTCGGGAGTTAACAAATTAGATCGCTGCGCTTTTAGAACGCTGCGCTGTTAGATGTTAGATCGCTGCGCTTTTAGATTTTCTTACTGTTGTGTTCTTGTGGATTTGTTGTGATAACGAATCTTGAACATTGAGCGGAGTCGAAATGTGATTCTAAAAAATTAATCCTGAAAAAGTAAACTTCCAATATAATGTGCTGTAAGTGTTACCAAAACTGGACGATTTACCGCAATTACATCTCCAGTTCCGTAAATATCTCCTGAAAGTTCTAATTGTGGATTTATGATGATATCATTGCTTCCGCGAGAAAATATATTAACTACGTTTGCAGTAAAATCTTCCGCTTCTACACGTGAGTTTCCACCTGGAAAATTGATATTAAAACGATCTGTACTTCCCGAAATGAACAAGTTTGATAAGTTGTTGAATTCAATACTTAACTCTTGATTTTGCATTTGCAATCTGAAATTCCCAGAAGCTGCATTATCAATTGTGAAGTTTTCGGATATCAACGCGAGATTCTGAAAGGTTAGTATTCCGTCAGAACGTACTTCATATTGTGTTTTACTGCGAATTTCCGTAATGTTTGGTGACGTCACGTAAATGGTTGTAATTCCATAATCGCGCACGTAATTACAATTGTTATGATCGTATAAAAATAGTTTGTCGCCAATCACAGTTGCCTCTACTTCATTGATTAGGTTTGCGCCAGTTTCAATCAGTATTTCTTGACTCAAACCTTCTTTTAAAACTAAATTAATTCCTTCATTGACTTCTATTTTGGAGAAATCATTCACACGAATTTCTTTGGTGATGATACTTCCCGACGTTTGAAAACAATCGTTTGCATCTTCATTATCGCAAGAACTAATTGCTATAAGTAGTAATATGTAGTATGTTTTTTTCATTGCACTCCAATTCAGGTTCAAGGTTTAAGGTTTAAGGTTTAAGGTTTAAAAACTTCAACATTCAAAATTCTTTGTTCAATATTCGTTATTCCAAAGTTTTAAACTTCTAATTTTATACTTTGTTGATTTGTTGATTCGTTTGTTTGTCGCTTCTCTATTTAGATTTAGCTTACAACCTATTTTCTTCAACCAAACTTCAATATTCAAAATTCCTTGTTCGATATTCGTTATTTTTCAGGTTCAAGGTTCAAGGTTCAAGGTTCAAGGTTCAAGGTTCAAGGTTTAAGGTTTAAAACATTCATCATAAAACATTACCATTTTTGCTTATTTTCACTTGCTTTTCTGTTAAAATTCAAAAAACAAATGACAGAAACCATATGTTTACTTATGTTATTCATGTCTTTATTTGTAATTGCCATATTTACAGCATATGTTAGTTTGAAATCTCCTGAACCGAATCCGATTTCTGGTCTGACTCTGAAACTATTATTTTTTTCCATATCAAAATACCACGGAAAACTCATTCCAACATTAAAATATAAAAGATTTACCCAAATAGCTGTTTTTGGCGCAATAATATAGTTGTGATTTATATAGTTTTCTATAGATATTGAATATCCAAGTCCGCCAATGGCAGGGATTTTACCCGATGTTTGTTCTATCCAATCATAATAAAAATAACCAATTTCAAACATTGTTTCTCTTGCTCCATGCACACCTAAAATGATTCCTTTTAATTTAGGGCTTTTTTCAAAATCGCTTTCTAACTCAAGCTTATTTTTTTTAATATTCTCCTCAGGAGCAACTTGCGCAATTCCAGCTTGACTGATAAACAAAACTATTAACACACAATAGATAGCTCTTTTTTTCATGACTGTAGTTTTTTTGATTGATATCTTAATTGTTACAAATTTTCATTTTTTGCTCTCAATTTAATATCTCAATACTTACAACTCAATGCTAAAAACTATTAATTTACAATCTAATTCCAACACCTAATTCAAAGGCTTCTGCTTTTGCCGTATGAGATTTTAGCGTACCAACCACAAACCACTTTTTGCCAATATATCGTTTCATTCCGGCGCGTATGTAGGTTCTTCCTTCAAAATCTACAGGATAGTATACATAATATCCGAATTGTGTAATTATTGAAAATTTATTGATAAATAATTCGTGTCCCACAAATACGCCAACACGCTTAAAATCTTCATCACCTTTGACTTCTCCGTTAGGAAATGCAATTGATCTGTGTCGAATCCATTCTTTTAAAAAGTTAGAATAAAAGACTTCTGTTCCCACCTGAATTGCGCTTCTTCTTCCCAATCGTTTGTCTGCATACGCAGAAAGAATTGTAAAACCATATTGTCCGCTTCCTATGGCGTCGCTTTCGTTAATTCCTGAACGTAAGACAATGTTATATTTGATTGATTCTGAAAAGTTTTGAATGCTATCATTTTTTTGATATTCAATCTGAGAAATATCATCTAAATTATAATTTACACCAACATTTAAAGCCAATGTATTGATACTTGTATTTGGTGCTTTTACATTTGCATTGGAATAGTGAATGAACGATAAACCTGCTTGTAAGCCAAATCGGTCAAAGATGTTTTCCTTTTTATAATTGAGCATTAAATAGGTGCTACTCATGATGCGAGAACCAAATGCAATATTTCTAAAGTTGTCCTTTTTGTCGTACGGATTGTTTGTATACGCAAATCCTTGACCAATTCGAAATATGACATTTCGTTTGAAAAGGTAGAAATTGTAATGTGCATACAACGCAACATTTTTGCCTAAATATTGATTTTTTAGATTTTGATAACTTAAAGAAACACCATAATCTGGATAGTTATAGAATTCTGACCAATCATCATACCCAAATGTTTTTCGGTTGTAACTAATGATGAAACCTTCTGGATGTCCTGAAATTAAGTGTAAAATATCGTCATTATGACGTACAATGCTTCCGCCAAAATAATTGACATCTAGCGTTGCGCCTTTTTGTGGTGTTTCTTGTGCTACACAAAAACACGAATAGATGAATATTAAAAAAACTACATTTCTCATTGCAATGACAAATGTAGTTTTTTTCGTGTAATTTATGTTATTGTTTTTTTTCTTGTTGTCGATAACTACGTTAAATATTTTCAACTATTAAAATAATGTTAACTACTGAATACACCTACTTCTAGTAATGGAAAACCGACACTAAACAGTTTGGTTTTTAGTATTTTACGATCAACTTAAAAAATCTTAAATCATGAAAAAAAAGTCAATTCAAAAATTAAAACTTAAGAAAGCTTCAATTTCTGCATTAAACGCTAATAAAGCTACTGGTGGAACTATTGGAGGAACCGGATTTTGTCAATCAGTAAATATCTGTGAAACTATTGATTACACAAGATGTAACGGAGAGTTTTATTGTCATATTTATGATAGAAATGAAAGATAATTTATTGCTAAATTCTATTAAATTAAAAAAAATTAAATCATGAAAAAAAAGTCAATTCAAAAATTATCATTAAATAAAGCATCCATTTCTACATTGAATGCAAATGCGATTAAAGGAGGAACTATTGGAGGAACCCTATTTTGCCAATCCGTAAATATTTGTGAAACTATCGATTACACACGCTGTAGAAACGAATATAACTGTCAAATTTATCAAACTCCAACTGATCAAAATTTTTAGTCAACTTTCATAATTAACCTAAAAAACATATCATGAAGAAAAAATCAATTTTAAAATTAAAACTTAAAAAAACAGCTGTTTCTGCTTTAAATGTTGATAGCGTAAAAGGTGGATTTGGAGATTCTGTATACTTATGCGAATCTGAAAACAATTTCTGTGAAACTATTAATGCCACAAGATGTTATGGAAATCTAAATTGTGGATTGTTTCAAGCTACTATGAATGATTGCTAATATTTCAATCTAATTATACAGTAAAAGAGGCTGTCAAAAAAGTCTTAATTGTTGTCATTTCGAGCGCAGTCGAGAATCTAAAGAACATCTTTATTTCTATTGAATTTCGACTGCGCTCAATTTGACACTTTTTTTTTAAAATACCGCTTTCGCAATCGCTTCAATATTGCTCGACCTTCCCATAGAATAGTAATGCAAAATTGGTACGCCAGCTTTAATTAATTCTTTACTTTGCTGCGTACACCATTCAATTCCGACCTGGCGAACTTCTTTATTATCTTTACAACGTACAATACCCATAATTAAATCGTCGGGTAAATCAACATGAAAACGATGTGGAATCATATTCAATTGTTTCCGCGTCGCAATCGGTTTTAATCCTGGAATAATTGGCACTGTAATTCCTTCTTTTCGACATTTTTCTACGAATGCAAAGAATTTCTCATTATCAAAAAACATTTGTGTTACAATATATTCCGCGCCAGCTTTTATCTTCTTTTTCAAAAAATGAATGTCCGAATCTAAACTCGGTGCTTCCATATGTTTTTCAGGATAACCTGCAACACCAACACAGAAATTTGTTTGAGATGAGTTTTGCAATTCTTCATCCAAATATTTCCCATTATTTAACTCCTGTATTTGACTTACCAATTCGGAAGCATATTGATGTCCTTCTTTTTCTGGCTTAAAATAAGTTTCGCTTTTTACTGCATCGCCACGCAAAGCAACCACATTGTCAATTCCTAAAAAATCAAGATCAATCAAAAAATTTTCAGTGTCTTCTTTCGTAAATCCGCCACACAAAATATGTGGAATCGCATCTACTTGATATCTATTCTGAATCGCCGCGCAAATTCCAACTGTTCCTGGACGTTTTTTTACGACTTGTCTTTTCAACAATCCGTTGCCCAATTCCTTAAATGTATATTCTTCTCGGTGATACGTGACGTCAATAAATGGTGGTTTGTATTCCATTAACGGATCAATATTATCAAAAATTGATTTGATGTCTTGTCCTTTTAATGGCGGTAATATTTCAAAGGAAAACATTGTTTTTCCGTCTGCATTGGTGATATGTTCTGTTACTTTCATTGAATCCTTTAGATTTTATTCCCGTTAAAACGGGAATCTACATTTGTATATTTTTCTTTGTTATTCGTTGATTTGTTGATCTGTTTTTTTCACTTTCAACTTTTCATTTCGACTTCGCTCAATGCAGCGCACTTTTCACTTTTAATTTTTAACTTTTAACTTTCTTTTGGGCGTTTACCGTGCTATCCGCTATATCTTTTTAAACAATTGTCATTACAAAAAAATTAGAGAACTCTTGGCAATCTGTGCATTCATGAAACAGATTACTTCGTCGATTCCTCCTCGTAATGACGAGTTCAAAGTTTTAAAAAGGATAAGCCTGTGCTGAGCGTAGTCGAAGTGCTGCTATCACTAACGCGGGTTAATCCGCTATCGCTGGATGCAACCATTTTTGTGCTTTTTCTACTGATATTCCTTTTCTATTTGCAAAATCTTCTACTTGATCTTGGGTAATTTTTCCCAATCCAAAATACTTCGCTTCTTCATTTCCAAAGTAATAACCCGAAACTGCGGCGGCTGGCCACATTGCTAAACTTTCCGTTAACGTAACGCCAATTACTTT
Organism: Kordia antarctica; assembly: GCF_009901525.1. NCBI lineage: Bacteria > Pseudomonadati > Bacteroidota > Flavobacteriia > Flavobacteriales > Flavobacteriaceae > Kordia > Kordia antarctica. The sequence goes on along the minus strand of NZ_CP019288.1, from coordinate 4,352,104 downwards.
TTCTACATCGAGCAATTCCCAAATGGTTTCTTTTTCCAAATGATCTGGACATGCCGGATATCCTGGCGCAGGACGAATTCCTTTATAATTTTCCTTAATTAAGTCTTCGTTGGTTAACTCTTCATCAATTCCGTAACTCCAATGTTTAATTCGAACTTGTTTGTGTAAATATTCTGCTAAAGCTTCTGCAAATCTGTCTGCAATAGCTTGCGCCATAATTGCATTGTAATCATCTTCTTTTTTCTTGTAACTATTTGCTAATTTATCTACACCAAATATGGCAACACAAAACGCGCCCATATAATCTTGCTTTCCACTTTCTTTTGGCGCAATAAAGTCTGCCAATGCAATATTTGGAACTTCCGCACGTTTTTCCGATTGTTGACGAAGCGTTCTAAAAACAGCAATTTCTTTTCCATTCTTCTGAATAGAAATATCGTCGTCGTTGATGGTATTTGCTTCAAACAATCCAAAAATTGCTTTTGCTTTTAATGATTGTTTCGCAATGATTTCTTTAATCATTTCTTGCGCATCTGCGAATAATTGCGTCGCTTGTTCGCCAACAATAGCATCTGTTAAAATATTAGGGAAACGTCCGTGTAAATCCCACGATCTAAAAAATGGACTCCAATCAATAAACGGAACTAATTCTTTTAAACTTAGCTGAGTCAACTTCTGAATTCCGAGTTCTTTTGGTTTTACAATATTGCTTGTTTTCCAATCAATTTTATACTTCTTCTTTCTCGCAGTTGCTAATGAAAAATATGATTTTGTTTTTTTACGTTTTAAGAATTTCTCACGAAATTCATCATAATCTTTCTTTAGATTTTCACGATATTCCTTTGATTTTTTCTTACTTAATAAATCACCAACTACGGTTACTGCTCTTGATGCATCGTTGACATAAACTACCGCATTTTTGTATTCAGGATCAATTTTTACAGCTGTATGTGCTTTGGAAGTTGTTGCGCCACCAATTAGCAGTGGAATGCTAAAGTTTTGACGTTCCATTTCTTTTGCCAAATACACCATTTCATCAAGCGAAGGCGTAATTAAACCCGATAATCCAATGACATCTACGTTTTCGGCTTTGGCAGCAGCAATGATTTTTTCTGGCGCTACCATAACACCTAAATCTACAATTTCGTAGTTATTACAACCAAGCACAACACTTACAATATTTTTTCCAATATCATGAACGTCTCCTTTTACGGTTGCCATTAAAATTTTTCCAGCCCCTCCCGTCCCCGAAGGGGAAGCTTCCAGTACGTCAGTTACTTTTTCTAATACACTGTCAAGATTAGATAATACTTCATTATTTGTAACTCGTACTACTTTATATCCTTCATCTTCTAACCATCTAGTTCGGGTTACATCTGATATTTTATTTTCAGGCAATTGATGAATTAATCCATCTACTTCTATAATTAGATTAGATTTTAAGCAGATAAAATCAACAATAAAACTTCCTATAATGTGTTGTCTTCTAAATTTATATCCATCTAATTTTTTACCGCTTAGTACATTCCACAATAAAGCTTCTGCTTCCGTTGGTTCATTCCGCATTTTTTTAGCGTACTCTTTCAACAAACCGTATAGCATAGGATCAGCCGTTTTCCAATGTAAAGTCCCCTTTGGGGATTTAGGGGCATTTTTCTTTTTTTCCGCTTCAATGAACGGATTTAGGTATGCGACTGCTTTTTTCATAACACGCGCCGATTTTACAACTTGTGGCAGAAACATTTTTCCTGAACCAAATAAATCTCCTACGACATTCATTCCGATCATCAAATTTCCTTCAATGACTTCTATTGGTTTTTCGGCTTGCAAACGTGCTTCTTCTATGTCTTCAAGAATGTATTTGTCAATTCCTTTTACGAGCGAATGTGTGATTCGATCTTGCAATTCATAACTACGCCATTCTTGCACAGCTTCTGTATCGTCTTTTTTGACTCCTTTGAAAGCTTCCGCTAGATCTAACAAGCGTTCCGTAGCATCTTCTCTGCGATCAAATATTACATCTTCCACGTGTTCCAGCAAGTCTTTCGGGATTTCGTCATAGACTTCCAACATGGCTGGATTTACGATTCCCATGTTCATTCCAGCTTGAATGGCATGATATAGAAAAACAGAATGCATTGCTTCACGCACGGTATCGTTTCCTCTGAACGAGAATGACACATTACTCACGCCGCCACTTACACTTACATTTGGATAGGTTTCGCGCGTCCAACGTGTTGCTTCGATGAAATCAATTGCATTTCTGCGATGTTCATCCATTCCTGTAGCTACGGGAAATATGTTTAAGTCGAAAATGATATCTTCTTCAGCAAATCCTACTTTGTTTACTAATACGTCGTACGAACGTTTGACAATTTCCAAACGTCTTTCGTAGTTGTCTGCTTGTCCAACCTCATCAAAAGCCATCACAATTACTGCGGCCCCATACCGTTTGACTTGAGTTGCTTCCCAAATGAATTTTTCTTCACCTTCTTTTAAAGAGATTGAGTTTACCACCGATTTTCCTTGTACCACTTGCAATCCTGCTTCTATGATTTCCCACTTGGAACTGTCTATCATTATTGGCACACGACAAATATCTGGTTCGGCAGCGATAAGGTTTAGAAACTTTACCATTGCTTCTTTTCCGTCTATTAAACCATCGTCCATGTTGATGTCAATGATTTGCGCTCCGCCATCAACTTGATGTCTGGCAATTGCCAAGGCTTCATCAAATTTTTCGTCTTTAATGAGTCGCAAGAATTTACGTGAACCTGCTACATTTGTACGTTCACCTACATTTGTAAAGTTGCTATTTTCGTTTAAAACTAAAGGTTCTAAACCTGAAAGGCGCATGAATTTTGTTTGCTTTCGCTTCACGTTGTTGGTTTTTTGTTGTTGGTTGTTGGTTTGCTCAGAATCTCGCATCTTCTTTTTCTTTGTTGTTCGTTGTTTGTTTTTTTGTCAATTCGTCAATTTGTTGATTTGTTGATTTGTTTTTGGTTAGCATCTCGACTGCGCTCGATGTGACAGAAATGAACAAATAACTAACAACTATAGTGAGTGATTTGTCTTTTCGTTAATTTGTTTATTCGCTGTTTGATTACCACATTCCATAACCAACAACAAAAAACTAACAACTAGCAACTAGCAACCACATTACGTGGTTTGTATTTTGCTGATAGTTCTGCAATAGCTGTAATATGATCGGGCGTTGTGCCACAACAACCGCCAATGATATTCATGAGATTTTTTTTCAGGTATTCTTCTATTTGAGCCGCCATTTCTGCTGGCGATTCTTCATATTCTCCAAAAGCGTTTGGCAGTCCTGCATTTGGATGTGCTGAGATTGCAAAGTCTGTTTTGTTTGCAATGGCTTCTAAATGCGGTTGTAATAAGTTTGCACCTAAAGCACAGTTGAATCCGACAGATAGTAGCGGAATGTGTGAAACCGAGATTAGGAAAGCTTCCGCAGTTTGTCCTGATAATGTGCGTCCGCTTGCGTCTGTGATTGTTCCACTTAGCATGATTGGAATTGTGATGTTTCGCTCGGCTTTTACTTCTTCTATGGCAAATAATGCCGCTTTTGCATTGAGCGTATCAAAGACAGTTTCTACTAATAGTAGATCAACGCCGCCATCGATTAACGCTTCTACTTGTTGTTTGTACGCAATGCGCAATTGGTCAAATGTTACTGCGCGATATCCTGGATCGTTTACGTCTGGTGACATACTTGCGGTACGATTTGTTGGACCAATGGAACCTGCGACAAAACGTGGTTTGTGTGGTTCATTTTTTGTGAAATCGTCCGCGACTTCTTTGGCTATTTTTGCAGATTCGAAGTTGAGTTCGTACACCAAATCTTCCATTTGGTAGTCTGCCATTGCAATCGTAGTACTAGAGAATGTGTTGGTTTCTACAATATCTGCGCCAGCTGCAAAGTATTTTGCGTGTACTTCTTTGATTGCGTGCGGTTGCGTAATGGAAAGCAAGTCATTGTTTCCTTGTAATGGTGTTGGATAGTCTTTGAAACGTTTGCCACGGAAATCGGCTTCTTGAAATTTATAGGCTTGCAACATGGTTCCCATTGCGCCATCGAGCACAAGGATTCTTTTTTCTATTTCGTTCCAGATGTTTTTCATTTTTGCTCTTTGTTCTTTGTTATCTGTTTATTTGTTCTTTGTCTTTGGTCTTTAAGGTTCTCCATTTTCATGGGAACTTCCGCGTTAAGGATAGTAGCATTGTTGGAGCTCTTTTTGTGGTGAGATTCCTGCCTTCGCAGGAATGACAGCACAAAAAAGCGACTGCGAATAGCCTGACCCTTTAGGGTAACGCCATTATATTATGTATCAAAAAAGTTGAAGAAATGATGAAAATTTCTCTTTGGTTATCTATCCGCTTGCGCAGTAGAACGTAGCACCTTCTTTATGAGTAAAGGGTTGCTAAGGCTTCATCGGGTCTAATCCCTCTGCCTTTCTTGATAACGACAATACGTGTATGAACTATTTATTTACACAAATTAACGGATTCTGTAAGAAAGATACAACTATTTTTTTGTGATTTTTGTACGATAACGTTTTCGTGTTGAATTTTAAATGTTGAATGCTACATTTTGAATTGCTTTGTTTGTCTAAACTTATTAGCCTATAAGTTTTTAAATTCATAGTTGAATCTCGATACCACAAATCACAGATTTGCCACTCGAACTGACGTTTGTAAAATTTAGACTATTGAATGTAGTTCCTTTAGTTTTTTAGTTTGAGTTCAACAGATGGTTTGAGTTGGTAGAAGAAGGTTACGTTTGGAGCATCTAATGGATATGCTATTTCCATTTCAAGCGGAATGCTTAGTGACGATTCGTTTCTGTGTAACCAAATGTCTTTGTATATGTGTACTTTGGTATCGACTATCATCGTGTTATATTTTTCTTCGCCACTTAGATTTATTGTTGTTGGCGCGAATGATTCAGGAAGTGTTTTGCTTCCGTCGTTAACCTTTACAGCTTCACGAACATCTAAAATGATACCAGCTTTTTTTTCTTTTTTAGTGTCTTTTCCTTCTTGTTTGGGAAATGTTAGACTTGCTTGTACGATGACATTGTTTGGAATGACCGCACAGTTTTTTGAGAGTTGTGGCAACATGTTCCAGAGTATTGGCACATATGATTCGCGGTATAGCAACGCATCTAAGGTTTCGCTGAATAGGATGTGATATTTTTCCGCATTTGGAATTTGGAAGGTTACAGCATCTGCGGTGTAATATTCTGTGATGTAGTCTGTGAGTTTTAGTTCTGTGATGAGTTTTTCGGCTACTTGCATGGAAGCCGCATTGATTTCGAGTAATGTAAATTGTATTTCTTTTGGATCGAATAATGGCGCAACCATTGTGATGAATGGTGCATACGGACCACAACCGGCATAGAATATGTTGATGGTTTCGTTTGGATGTTGTTGTTGTTTTTCGCGAATGAGCGAAACCATTCCGTTAAGGAATTTGGTTGATCGTTGATAGTCTAGTAAACAAGCTGCTGCATGATTGAGTGATAATGCCATTCCGCTTGCTGTTGGAACTCCGGCTATGTATTGCAATCCGTCACCTAGGTCTGCGATTTTTGTGATTTCCAAGAAGTGTTTGTGAATTTCATCGATGGCTTCTTTGGATTTTGCTATGTCTGATTGATTGTTGAGAATTGTTGTTGCCAGTTCTTTTATGGTATTGCTAAGCATGCTTTTCTTGATTTTGCATAAAAGTAAGCGAACTATTTTTATTTAGCAACTCGTTTTGGGTTTTGCATTTCGACTCTGCTCAATGTGACAGGTTTTGGGTTTTTGTCGCTTTGCTCCTTTTGTTTGTTTATTGATTCGTTTTTTTGCTCACTTTCAATTTTTCACTTTTCACTTTCAACTTTTCACTCTTTGTTTTTTTCGTTTTTTCGTTTTTGTTAAAATCTTGTCGCATTGCTGCGACAAGGTTTTGTTTGTGCTTTTCTTACTTCTTTTTAGTAAATGACTTTTTGTATTTTTTGCTTCCCGTTGCGCAGTATCACTTTTACAATGAGTGCACTGTATGTTTGTTTTAGATTGATGATGTTGTACGTATCTTGGTGTACATCTTTTAGATCGACCAATCGTTTCCCGAGAATGTTATATACTGATATGCCTTCTATTTGACTGTTTTGTGAATGTACTTTTATTTGATTGTTGTTTGTTGCTATTATAATTCCTGTATTTACTTCAAATTCGCTCACGGCTAAGATGCTATTATCAGTATATTTTAGCACAAAACGATCTTCAAAGATGCCCTTTTCTGAATAGAAACTGTATGGTAATACACGTAAGTCATGAATTGTATTTGTATATAAATCTTCCAAATAAATTGCTTGATTGGTATTTTCAAATAATCCATCGAGTGCATTTATGGCAATCGAATAGTTTCCATTCTCCCCTATATTGACACCCAAAGGGACTTTATCAGTATCTTGAAATGGCAACGCCCTTCCTTGAATTGCCAGTTTTTCGTCATCGACAAGTGAATACATGTGTGTTAGTGCTTCACTTAGATTATCACCATCATAGAGTCTATCTTTGTTATTGGTGGCACCTGTAAGATAGCCAATTAATGTTGATGATGCTGTATTGTCTGAAGTGATGATATCCAGCCATATTCTGTGTTTTTCTATCGTATTTGTCGTCTCTACATTTTCTGGTTGTTCCGTATTTACATAGCCATCAAGTCTGTAAAATTGACTGTTGCTGTATGTAGCATCTCGCATCGAATTATTGAATTCTATGGTAGAAGTGGTTGGTGCCGCATCATCCATAAGCACAAAGAATGCTTGTCCTGCCGCAATGTAACCATTGAATCCAAAAGGATTGGAACCTGTACTATTGTATTGAATGTAATCTTTTTCATTGTAATTATACAGATAGTTATTGTAAAACGGATCTGCGTACGCATCGCTAGGCACGCTTAAGTGTCTCCATAAATATACTGTTCCAGTTATTGTTGCAGGACTTGTATTATCAGTGATGATAGCTGCATTTCTTACGATAAACGCATCCGCAGATATTGCTGAAGGATACGGGTTTCCAACTAAGTTCCAATTATCATCTAATGCAGTTACTTCAGTATCTCCAGGTCCAGGATAGTCAACACCTGCATAGGTTCCTCTTGTTACCGTTGTATTGATAATTCCATTGTTTGGTCGCCCAACAAATTCTGCGGTGTTTGCTTCACTTGTTCCTGAAATTCCACGAATTATGTATCCATTTCCGAGTTCCATCGCGCCTGACGCATTTTGCCATTCGCCATAATTTCCAATTCCGTTTCCACTTACCGTAGGATTCCATTGATAGATTAGATATGGTTGTGTTCCTGGTGAGATATTTGTCACATCAAAACCTTCCACCGCAGTTGACCAGTATACATAATCTAAATCATTTACTCCTGAAACCGTACGATGCATATTAATGTCTCCCGAATTGTTATTGGACGTAACATCCGTTATTTGAACTAGGTTGGCACTATCGTTTATATTAAGACTTCCGCCTGATTCCACTCTAATCCAATCAGTTACAGTCAATGCCGACAACGATTCCATTTCTAAGTGTCCTCCATTTTTTATGGTTAGATTTTTTGCCAATCCTATTTCTGAAGCAGGCACTCTAGTGTCAAGCGCTAATCCGTTCTCTTTTATGATGACACAATCATCCGAAGTAGGCACTAATTCTTGCGCCCAGTTTGATGCTACGCCCCAATTATCAATACTACTATCAAATATTCTTGTTCTATTTATAATATTGAAGTCATAGCTAACGACGCCACATCCGTTTGCAAGATTTGCATCTATAGTAAACGAATAGGAAGCTTCTTCTAGTTGTGCCAATGTTGGCATTGCATATACCTTTTTATAAGCACCCGAAGTGTAAGGTGTGTCACCTATTCCATCATTTGTAGTATCAATAAATAAGTTTACAATTCCGGTAGGCGTCGTTGTCCAGTTTACGGCAGTGATATCTTTGTCTCCAAATAGTTTTATATTGTCAACTGCCACGCCATCCGACCAAACGGCATAAAAGCGAATACGCACACTTAATGTTGGTTCATTAATGTATGTTGAGAGATCATATGAGAGATTTTGAAATCTTGTGCCAATTCCTACATCTGAAGTGATATTTGCTGTGATAGCTGTCCAATTGGTTCCATCCGTAGAAACTTCAATAGCTAAGTAATCGTCTGTGCCACCAATTCCATCTAATAAGTGATGTGAGTAGTAACAATCAAAACTTAATGTAAGGTCTACAAAGTTAGTGGTATCATATGAAGTGATTGATTGCAAAGCGTTGTTTGTTGTATATAATCCTACATCTGAGTTACTTAAAACGAATTGATTGCTACCCAATCCTGATGAAATGGAAGGAAACCACACTTGTTGCGTTGGAATAAATATACTTGATTGATTTTGCCATGCGGTTAGCGTATTGATGATAAGACCATTATCATTTATAGCAATGTTATCGAATGCTCCTAGTGTTCCAGATTCAAAGTCTTCATTAATTAAATATACATCGTCAATGTTTCCTGCAGCTGCTATTTCCAACATATCATTTTCTCCACAGACAATTCTATCAGAAGGACCAGGAGTTACCGTCAACAAAGGCACAGGGTTAAATTTTGCTATCACTGGCTCACGCACCCAAGTTTCACATATTCCATTAAAAACAGTTACATAGTATGTTGTGGTATTTGAAATTGCTGGTGTTGCCCAATTCCCTGTGAGTGTTACCGCTACTAAGTTTCCTCCTGTTTCTGCGTCATACCATCTATAATCGCCTATTAATGGTATACCCGTAGCATCTACGGATAAATTTACACTTCCAGTACCACACGTTTCTCCTCCGGTGACATTATCAATGACTGCATCACATAAAGGCTCCACCGTAAATAGATAGTCTTCCGCTTCTCCATATTGATCTATGGAAGAACCAGTATCTACAAAATTTTCACATGAATTGAAATCATATACTGTACTATAACTTGATAAAGAATAATTATATCCTGTATAATTTCGAATTCGAATTTTGTAATCACCAGGCGCAATGACTAATGGAATGATAAACCCAAACGTAGTTGTCGTTGAAACTCCATCGGTATCATATACTTCTTCTGTAGCAATGTCAAATACATCATCTTTATTCCAATCTATCCAAGCTTTAAATCTGCATTTAAGATTTGCCTCCACTAATACATTAACACCTCCACCTGCAACTTGCCTAGAAGGTGTTGTTAATCCTGTAAAATCTTGATATCCGCTTGTATAACTTGTTCCCGTATTTGTGACATCTTGTAAAGTTCCTAAAAAACGAACCTCATCAATGTATAGTACATCTGGTGTATCTGTTGTTGGTAGACAGACACCAGCAAGAGTTGTCGTTGTCATCTCATGACTTGAAGCCGTTGCCATAAAACTATGCCGCACATCGTCATCTGCATTCCCTGTAAATCCATTACAACTTACAGTAGTAGCAATTTGTGTTGAATTTTCTGTATCTACAGAAGTACTTATTTTATAAATATTTAAAGTGCTGACCGACAGATTTTTAGCACTCATGCAACTATTATTTACAGGAATCAGATAGGAATCATTCGTACTACTAATGACTAATTCATGATTAAAACTACTATTTTTGCATATTTCAGCGTGTAAGGTAAAAGCATCGACACAAAAAATAAATAAAAAGAAAAAAATTAGGGATAGAGGTATTCGCATAACTTGGGGGTTTTGATTTTTAGGATTATTCCTACCATGAAATGTAAAAAATATATCATTTCAACCAACGTCCATTTAGTGTATTTCAACGTGTTTTTTTATCATTTCGTCGAAATCAAAGCCGTCTTTTCTTGTTGTAGTTTTATTTTCACACCTATACACATAAGCATTTACGACTTTTCGTAAATCAAATGATAATAATTTTAGAACAATTATTATTTGATACGGCTCGTTATTATGTAGTTTAAAACGTGTTTTTATGTATAAATTTTAGAGAGGAAAATGCTTGAATAAATCCAATTAGGCATAAAAAAAGCGAACCGAAGTTCGCTTGTATTGTTACAATTAATGATTATTATGCACAATCTCTACACGTTGGGAATTCTGTTTGAGTGATACATGCTATACGAACACTTACGCAATTCCCTGTTAGCTCACATTTAACTGATCGAAGGCAGAGGTTTCCACCATTAATATCCACGATTGTTAATGGACATTGCATTTCAGAGATTGCGATTCCACCAGTGTTCATTGTTGCATCAAGATTGGAGATTGTTTTTCTGTTTAATGCTAAACTTTTTAAATTCTTTTTTTTCATAATTTGGTAAATTATTGATTAATAATCTTGTTAAGATACCACTTATTCTTAAAAATGAATTACGGGAATACCACATTTAACACTTCGGCTTGGTCTCGACTCCGCTCAATGCAAGCGTTCAGTGTGAAACATTTAGACATAGATGAACATGTCACTCAGTGTAAACGCTTTAACTAAACTTACTTTCCTCTCAAACAAAATCTAATTAATAGATAGTCTGTACAATTTCTTTTTTAGCTTCTTTTTTAGATCCGTCAAATCCTTCTACACCTGAAACTGTTGTATACTTCATTACATATTTTTTCCCCGGATTGATTCGTTGATACGCACTTTGACACATAATCGCAGCTTCATGGAACCCTGATAAAATGAGTTTTAATTTTCCTTTATATGTGTTTACATCGCCAATAGCATATACGCCCGGAATATTGGTTTGATAATCGTATGAATTGTCTACCTTAATTGCGTTTTTTTCAATTTCTAATCCCCAATTTCCTATTGGACCGAGTTTTGGAGAGAGTCCAAATAATGGAATGAAATGATCTACTTCCAACAGAATTGACTCTTCTCCTTTTTTAGTGATCGTTACACCTGAAAGTTGCCCTTCTCCATGCAATTCTGTGATTTCTGCAGGTGTTATGAGATTGACTTTTCCAAGATTTTTCAACTCTTGTACTTTTTCTACAGAATCTAACGCGCCACGAAATTCATTTCTTCGATGTACTAGTGTTATTTCTGAGGCAACATTCGCTAAAAAAATAACCCAATCCAATGCAGAATCGCCGCCGCCAGCAATGACTACTTTTTTATTTCGATAGATTTCAGGATCGCGAATAATATATTCAACACCTTTATCTTCATAGTTTTCAATTCCTTTAATTGGTGGTTTTCTTGGCTCAAAAGAACCCAATCCGCCAGCAATCACAACTATTGGCGCGGCATGTTTTGTTCCTTTATTTGTGGTTACAACAAACGTATCATCTTCTAAACGTTCTAACGTTTCTGCGCGTTCTCCTAAGGTAAATCCGGGTTCAAAAGGTGCAATTTGCTTTACTAAATTTTTTACTAAATCGCCTGCTAAGATCTCAGGAAACCCAGGAATATCATAGATTGGCTTCTTAGGATATATTTCTGAACATTGTCCGCCTGGCTGTGGCAACGCATCTATTAAGTGTGTTTTTAGTTTTAATAATCCTGCTTCAAAAACTGTAAAAAGCCCTGTTGGTCCTGCGCCGACAATTAGTATGTCTGTTTGTATCATTTTTGATGTTTGTTTGTTCGTTGATTTGTTGATTCGTTGATTTGTATTTCTATTATGAATTATCATTCAACAAGGTTTCTGTGAGTTCATTTAACGTATCTACTTTTTCTTCAAAATCGCCTTTTAACCGTTTCCGATAGGTATGTAAATTTTGAACAAGTTCATCGATACTTTCTGGAATAACTTCTTCAAAGAATTGTCGCAAACGTTTTGCCGTGGTTGGTGATTTTCCATTGGTAGAAATTGCAATTTTTACATTTCCTTTCGTTACAATTCCGCCTAAATAGAAATCGCAGTATTCTGGTTGATCTGCCAAGTTTACCAAAAGATTTCGTCGCTTTGCTTCTAAAAATATGTTCAAGTTTACGAGCTGATCATCTGTAGCCGCAATTACCATATGTTTTTCATCTAAATGATCTTTGACATATACTTCTTCTATCAGTGTTACGGTTTTGTGCGCAATTGCTAATGTTCTGATTTCTTCTCTTATAAAAGGTGCTACTAATGATACGTTTGCATTTGGACTCGATTTGAGTAAAAAGCTTAACTTTTCTAAACCTACATTTCCACCTCCGACAATTAAGACATTGAGTTGATGCACTTTTAAAAATATTGGATATAATTCATTCTTTTCCATACGGTTATATAACTTCTCTAAGAGGTAAAGGACTTTTATTAATGTTTTGATATTCATTTAGTTGCGCCGAAGCTTCATTCACAACTTCTCCAATTACAATGATTGCGGGAGTTGCAATATTGTTCGCTTTTACTTTTTCAATAATAGAATCTACCGTTCCAAAAACTGATTTTTCATGGGTTGTTGTTCCGTTCTGAATGATTCCGACAGGAGTTTTATGTTTTCCTTCTAATTTGAAAAGCGTTACGATTTCAGAGAGTTTACTCATGCCCATCAAAATGACAACCGTTGCTGTAGATTGTGCTGCCAGCGTCACATCTAACGAAAGTTTTCGCTCAGAAGTTGTTCCTGTAATTACCCAAAAACTTTCAGAAATTCCACGTTTTGTCAACGGAATTCCTACGTGTGCAGGAACCGCAATTGCAGAGGTAATTCCAGATACTATTGCCGTTTCTAACCCGTGTTGTTTTGCATATTGGATTTCTTCTGCTCCACGACCAAAAATGAATGGATCGCCACCTTTTAAACGAACTACATGTCCGTAATTAGTTGCATTCTCTACAATAAGTGTATTGATTTCATCTTGTGTATATTTATGAAATCCTTTGCGTTTACCTACAAAAATGTGCGTTGCATTAGGCGCATGTACAAGCAATTCTCTGTTTACCAAAGCATCGTATAAAACCACATTTGCGACTTGTAATACTTTTACACCTTTTAGTGTAATGAGTTCAGGATCGCCTGGTCCTGCGCCTAAAACTGTTAATTTTGGATTATGCATGTGTCAATTCCTCCTTTCTGTACGTTTTTAGTTGTTGTAAAAACCAGTTTGCATCTACCAAATAACTTTTGGCAAAGGCTTTAGTAGGTTCATTTTTTTGGATTTGATATATGAATGTTGCAAACGAATCTGGCAATACTATTTTTTTAGTTTCCACAAACACTTCATCAAATTGATTGATAATAGTTGCATGCGAATTTGTTTTTTGAGCTACCGAAAGTAATAAGGCTTTCGCCGAATTTAAAATGGCAGCATACGCATGATAAATACTATCACTGTAGGATTCATTGGCGAATGCAGCCGACGCATTTTCTATTTTTTCTTGACTTTCTAATAGTAATGTTTCTATTAAATCGATGACAACGCCAGCACATTCTCCAATACCAACTGCTTTTACGTATGGTTTTTCATTTCCCCAATCGATAAAATCATCTTCTGTAAGTTCCGAACTATCTGATAATGCTTTCAACAATGTATAGAAATAGGCTTTTCCTTGCCGTTCGTAATACGCTAAAAAAGATTCATTTTGTTGTTCATTTGCTTTAAAATCATTTAAAATTTGACGCAATGCTTCAGGTCCACGCTTGCTAGGTATTTTTAATACTTTATCTGAAAAACGACCTTGTCCATTTCCTAATGTTCCGCCGCCTAAAAGTACTTGCAAAGCTGGCGCAACTAATTTTCCTGAATTTATAGTCATTCCTTGAAAACCTATTTCCGCCATATTATGTTGTCCGCAGGCATTCATACAACCACTTATTTTAATGGTAATGTCTTTTGTGGTGATGAATTCTTGATATTCTGCCGCAATTACTTTCTCCAATTCTCTTGCAATTCCTGTACTACTAGAAATTCCTAAATTGCACGTATCTGTTCCTGGACACGCTGTGATATCTACTAGTTTATTGTAACCAGTTTGTGCAAATCCTAGTTTTTTTAATTCTTGATAGAAGAAAGGCAGCAATGCTTCTCTAACATGACGAATAAGTATGTTTTGACGCAACGTAAATCGCAATTCGTCTGCTGCGTATTTTTTGATTAAATCTGCAAGTAATCGAGCTTTATCAGTATAAAAATCTCCTAAAGGCACTCGAATTCCGATCGCAAATAATCCTTTTTGTTTCTGTTGAATAACATTTGTTACTTTCCATGCTTGGTAAGCAGTTTCATCTTCAAGCACGATGGTTTCAACGGAATCTGTTTGAAATTTTGGTGCGACTTCAAATGCAATGGTTTCAATTACTACTTTGGTATTTGATAATGCTTTTTGTTCTACTTCAATTAGTTCTGTAAACGCTTCTAATCCGACATCTTTCACTAAAAATTTCATGCGTGCTTTTCCTCTTTTAGCACGTTCTCCATAGCGATCGAATACGCGTAAAACACTTTCTATCAGCGGAATGATTTTTTCTGTTTCCAAAAATTCATATAATACATCTGCATGTCTTGGTTGCGAACCCAATCCGCCGCCTAATAGTACTTTGAAACCACGAACTCCATCTTGAATTTTAGCAATGAAACCCAAATCGTGAATGAATGCCAAAGCCGTATCTGCGTCAGTTCCTGAAAAGGAAATTTTAAACTTTCTTCCCATTTCTTGGGAGATCGGATTTCTCAAAAAGAATTTGAAAGTTGCATCTGCATACGCAGAAACATCAAAAGGTTCATCAACGTCAATTCCTGCGGTTTCACTTGCGGTAACATTTCTTACGGTATTTCCGCAGGCTTCTCGCAATGTAATATCATCTTTTTCGAGTTGTGCCCAAAGTTCTGGTGTGCGATCTAGACTTACATGATGAATTTGAATGTCTTGTCGTGTTGTAATATGAAGTCTGCCTCTGGAATATTCGTCAGACACATCTGCAATTCTATGCAACTGCGCACTTGAAACTTTTCCGTACGGAAGTTTTATGCGAATCATTTGTACGCCATGTTGCCGTTGTCCGTAAACACCGCGCGCCAATCGTAGGCTTCTGAATTTTTCTTCGTCTACTTTCCCTTCTTTGAATTCACGGATTTTTTGTTCTAATTCGAGAATGTCTTTTTCAACAATCGGGTTTTCTATTTCTGTTCTAAAGCTTTGCATTTGTTTGGTTTTCAAGTATTAAAAAAGTCCTTTTGAGTTATGTTTCAAAAGGACTTTTATTAAAAATATAGATACTATTTTTACTTCATGTTCCTTTTGTTTTTGGAAAGATGCACTGGCAACATATCGACATGTTTTTCATATTCGAATTCATTTTTTTAGTATTTGATTAAAAGTAATTCTTAATTAGTAATCGTTTATTTTGGTTAAATTTTATTAGTTTATAAATCCAACGCCAGCAGTTGTATTGGTTTGTAAATCGATCAGTATGAATCCGCCGTTGTGTTTATTTTTTTGATAACTATCAAAGAATAATGGTTTGCTTAGCTTAAGCTGAATGTTTCCAATTTCGTTGAGTTGAAGCTGTGATATTGCTCTTTTTTCTCCTGAAAAATTAGTTTCTTCAATAGTCTCTACATCTACTATTTTTGCCAACACATTGTGTACGCCGTGTTGCAAACTATATTTTGAAGCGGCTGTTAATGGTTTTTTGTCCATCCAACAAATGGTAGCTTGTAATTCTTTTTCAACCGTTGGTTTTTCAGAAGCTTTTACAATCATGTCACCTCTACTTACATTTACATCATCTTCTAACGTTAGTGTAATGGAACTTCCTCTTTCAGCTTTTTCAAATTTTTCAGTATAGAAATAGATTTCCTTTACTTTCGATTTGGTTTCTGATGGTAATATGATAACTTCATCTCCAACCGAAATATCGCCTCCGTACAATTTCCCAGCATAACCTCTAAAATCATGGTAATCTTCTGTTTTTGGTCTGATGACAGTTTGCACAGGAAAACGTGTTTGTGCTTCTTCGTACACATCTTGCGCATTTATTTGTTCTAAATGTTCAATGAGTGTTTTCCCAGTATACCAAGACATATTTTTAGATTTGTCAACCACATTATCTCCTTGCAAAGCACTTACTGGAATACATGTAATGTTTTGTTCTTTATAGGTAGTTTTTGAAATTAATGCTTGAATTTCTTCTTGTAAAGCGTTGTATCTTTCTTCAGAAAAATCAACCAAGTCCATTTTATTTACTGCAATTACAATGTCTTTTACACGCAATAAATTGTTGATATAAAAGTGACGCGAAGTTTGTTCTATAACACCTTTTCTTGCGTCAATTAGAATGATTGCTACTTGCGAGGTTGATGCGCCAGTAACCATATTTCTGGTATATTCTACATGTCCAGGTGTGTCTGCTATGATGTAACTTCTGTTTGCTGTGGAGAAATAAATGTGTGCAACATCTATCGTAATTCCTTGTTCTCTTTCTGCGACCAATCCGTCAGTTGCCATAGAAAAATCTAGGTAATCAAATCCTTTTTGTTTGCTATTTCGCTCAATAGCTTCTAGTTTGTCATCCGTCAATGATTTTGTATCGTACAGAATTCTACCAATTAAGGTGCTTTTTCCATCATCAACACTTCCTGCGGTTGCTACTTTTAGTACGTCCATTTTTTGTTTAGCTTTTGGCTGTTAGCTTTTGGGTTTTAGGCATTAGCTTTTTTGTTTTTTATACTAAAGAAAATTTTAAAAATATCCTTGTTGTTTTCTTTTTTCCATAGCGGCTTCCGAGCGTTTATCATCTATTCGTGCGCCACGTTCGGAAATAGTCGATTGTCTTATTTCTTGCACTACCGAAGTAATATCGTATGCATTAGATAATACTGCCGCGGTACAACTCATATCGCCAACTGTTCTAAACCGAATGACGCGTTCTTCTGTTTCTTCATCTTCTTCTCGATAAACTACCTCATCATTTGCTGACCAAATAAATCCGTCTCTTAAAAAGGTAGCTCTGGTATGCGCAAAATAAATCGATGGAATTTCTATGTTTTCTCTTTGAATATAACTCCACACATCTAATTCTGTCCAATTCGATATTGGAAATACGCGTACGTTTTGTCCTAAATTAATTTTTCCGTTGAGCATATCAAATACTTCTGGACGTTGGTTTTTTTCATCCCATTGACCAAAATCATCTCTTACCGAAAAGATTCGTTCTTTCGCTCTTGCTTTTTCTTCATCTCTTCTGGCTCCACCAATACACGCGTCAAACCCGAATTCTTCAATTGCATCTAACAAGGTTTCCGTTTGCAACATATTTCGACTTGCATATTTTCCAGTTTCTTCTTGCACTTTGCCAGCGTCTATATTGTCTTGCACATTTCGTACAATTAATTTTAATCCTAGTTTTTTAACTAATTTATCACGGAAATCAATCGTTTCTTGAAAATTATGTCCTGTGTCAATATGTAATAAAGGAAAAGGAATTTTTGCTGGAAAGAATGCTTTTTGAGCCAATCTAACCAAAGTAATTGAATCTTTTCCTCCAGAAAATAACAAGACTGGTTTTTCAAATTGCGCCACGACTTCTCTGAAAATATGTATCGCTTCACTTTCTAATACATTTGTTTGTAATACGTTCGTACTCATGTCTTTTATCTTATGAATGTAATCCACATTCTCTGTTTTCTAATACTTTTGTTGGATCGAAATAGTTGAATTCATTTGGAATTTTGTATGTTTCCAAATAGTCATCTAATTCTGCATCTGACCAATGATAAAATGGACTCACTTTTAAAACACCATTTTGTCCTTTTGATACAATATCTATAGAGTCTCTAAAAGCCGTTTGCCCTTTTCTTAAATTCGTAAACCAAATTTTTGGCGCATGAAATTCCATTGCTCTTTTAAATGGTTCTAATTTTACTTGCTGTGTAAATAGTTGATGTTTTTCATCAGTTACATCAGGAATTCCTAGTACAATATCTCTGTGAGCAGCAGTTTGTTTTGGCACATATAAATCTATATTTAAGGATAATTGTTTCGTTAAAATTTCTGCATGCTCGTATGTATTTGGCGTATTATATCCTGTGTCGCACCAGATAATATCAATGTTTGGTTTTACGCGTGTACAGGCATGTAAAATTACGCCTTCATACGGACGAAAATTAGTCGTTACCACCGCTTTTTCTCCTTGCTGTAACGCCCATGAGATAATTTCGCTAGGCGTTTTATCTTGTAATTCTTTGTTTATTTTTTGAATGTCTATTTGCATTTTATTTCCCCCATTTTATAATGTTCCATAACCTTTCATGAAAAAAGTATAACACCATTTTTGTAATCATTTCTATAGATCCTATTGCAAATGCAACACTTAATGTTCCTGTAACCAACCAAGAAATCAAAACCGTATCTAATGTTCCTATGACTCTCCAACTAAGTGATTTCACAAAACTTCGCAGCGGTTTCTCAGAACTTATATCTGTTGCATAATCGCTTTTATTTCTAATTATTTGATTTAAAATCATTTTGTTTCAATTAAACTACCATTAACCCATAGAGTTGGTAGGCTATTTGACAAATATATATGTATTTAGATGAACAGCACTATCGTTTTGCGTTAAAAAGTGTTATATTTTTAAAGTTTCAAGGGTAAGATGTTAGTTCTCTAATGCTTGGTTTAAATCTTCTATAATATCATTTATATTTTCTAATCCAACAGAAACACGAATAAGTCCGTCTGTAATGCCTGTTTCCAAACGATCCTCCACAGAAAGTTTACTATGCGTCGTAGAAGCTGGATGCGTTACAATACTTCGCGTATCGCCCAAATTGGCAGATAACGAACACATTTTTATAGCATTCAGAAATTTTCGTCCCGCTTCAACGCCACCTTTGACTTCGAAAGCAACTACGTTTCCTCCAAGTTTCATTTGCTTTTTAGCAATTTCGTATTGCGGATGCGATTTTAGAAACGGATATTTTACAAAGTTTATTTTTGAATGATTTTCTAAAAACTCCGCCACTTTCAGCGCGTTTTCACAATGTCTGTCCACTCTGACAACCAACGTTTCTAAACTTTTAGATAAAACCCACGCATTAAACGGCGACATTGCAGGACCTGTGTTTCTTGAAAATAGATAAATTTCCCGAATCAAATCTGGGCGACCAACTGTTACGCCACCTAAAACACGACCTTGTCCGTCAATGAGTTTTGTTGCAGAATGAATGACTAAATCCGCACCAAATTTAATTGGTTGTTGTAAATATGGTGTTGCAAAACAATTGTCTATAACTAAAAGCAACTTATGCTTTTTGGCAATTTTCCCTAAAACTTCTAAATCTAAAATATCAACTGCAGGATTCGTTGGCGATTCTGCATAAATAACTTTTGTATTTGGCTGAATTAATGCTTCTATTTTTTCTACTTCATTTATTTTGAAATAGCTTGTTTCTATATTCCACTTAGGTAAAAACTTTGTAAATAAACTATGTGTTGATCCAAATATAGAACGCGATGATACAATGTGATCGCCACTATTCAACAATGCCGCAAATGTGGAAAACACCGCAGACATTCCAGTTGCAAATGCATGTCCATCTTCTGCGCCTTCCATTTTGCAAATTTTAGAAACAAATTCAGATGTATTCGGATTGGTAAATCGGCTATAAATATTTCGTGTTTTTTCTTCCGCAAAGGAAGCGCGCATATCTTCTGCATCTTCAAAAACAAAACTTGAAGTAAGATATAACGGATTGGAATGTTCTAAGAAAGAGGAGCGTTCCATTTGTGTTCGAATCGCTTGTGTTTCTATGTGTTTTGAGTTCATTTTTTGTTGCTTGTTGCTTGTTGCTTGTTGCTTGTTGCTTGTTGCTTGTTGCTTGTTGCTTGTTGCTTGTTGCTTGTTGCTTGTTGCTTGTTAAGCGAAATTACTTTTACATTTATAATTCAGCATTTATAATTTATAATTTTTCTGTTAATTTGTTTTTTGCCTGTTTGTTTATTCGTTTACACTATCAATTTTTCCCTTTTCACTTTTAACTATTAACTTTTATGTTGTTCGATGTTCATTACAAATACTAAATTCATAAACCTTTAAACTTATAAACTTTTGTTTGCTCGTTAATTCGCTATTTGTTCCACTTTTAGTTTTTCACTTTCAACTTTCACTTATCACTTCTAACTTTTAACTTTTAACTTTTTTTTTTGCAAAACACTTTTACATTTAAAATTCAACATTTATAATTTATAATTTTTCTGTTAATTTGTTTTTTGCCTGTTTGTTAATTCGTTTACACTATCAATTTTTCCCTTTACACTTTTCACTTTCAACTTTCAACTTTTATGTTGTTCGATGTTCATTACAAATACTAAACTCATAAACCATTGAACTTATAAACTTTTGTTTGCTCGTTAATTCGCTATTTGTTCCACTTTTAGTTTTTCACTTTCAACTTTCACTTATCACTTCTAACTTTTAACTTTTTTTTGCAAAACACTTTTACATTTAAAATTCAACATTTATAATTTATAATTTTTCTGTTAATCGCAAAATATCTCCAAAAACGCCTCTAGCTGTTACGGCTGCTCCAGCGCCAGCTCCTTGAATTACTAATGGTTGTTCTTTGTACGCTTCTGTGTAAATTTCGAAAATAGAATCGGAACCTTTTATTTGTCCCAATGCACTGTTGCTTGACACAGAAATTAGCTTGACTTCCAAGATTTTTGTTTCTGTATCTAAATCGCCAACGTAACGCAGTACATTATTTTCTTGCTGATTTGCTTTGATGTGTTTAAAGGTTTCATCTAAATCTGAAATATTCTCTTTGAATTGCTGTAAACTGATCGTTTGCAAATGCGCAGGCAATAAATTTTGAATGCTTATGTCTGATAATTCATGCTTCAGATCCAATTCTCTGGCAAGGATTAATAATTTTCGAGCCACATCATTTCCCGATAAATCTTCACGCGCATCAGGTTCAGTAAAACCTTTTTCTTCCGCTTGCTTCAAAACCGTACTGAATGGAATATCTTCCACAGAAAAAGTATTAAATAAATAACTTAAAGATCCTGAGAATACACCGCGAATTTTCTTAATGCTTTCACCCGATTTGTGTAATAAACGTATCGTGTCAATTAATGGTAATCCAGCTCCAACATTGGTTTCGTACAAATAATTCTTCTGATGCTTTTTAAGTTCCAACCGTAATTCTTGATAGAACGAATATTCAATCGTATTTGCCACTTTATTTGCCGAAACCAAATCAAAGCCATTTTTAACTAAAGGTATATAATCATGAATAAACTTTTTACTTGCCGTTGTGTCAACCGCAATTAAATTTTCTAAGTGATGTATTTTTGAGTAATCGATAATTTGTTGCACCGTGTACGCAACTTTTTCTTTTGAAAATGTATCTTGCCAATTGTCCGCAGTGCCGTTTTTGTTTAAATAAACATGTTGTGAATCTGCAATAGCGAATACATTTAATTTGATATTATTCTTGTCTAAAATGGCTATTTTGCTTTTCACAATTTGATCGAGCAATGTGCCACCAACCAATCCTTTTCCAAAAACAGCAATATTTATTTTTTTAGAAACACCGAAAATTTGTCCGTGAATCACATTGACAGCTTTGTGTAATTGTGACTTCTTTACCACCAAACTCACGTTTTTGCCAGAAACCGTATTGTTAAACAGAATCGGAACTATTTGATTTTTGATTAATGCATTATATGGTTTGTGAAATTCGCTTAAATCTTGTCCCACAATTGAAATCACAGCGACATCATCAATGATTGATATTTTATTGACATCTTTGGTATAAAAGTCATTTTCAAATTCTCTTTCCAAACTGACAATCGCTTTGGAAGCTTCGCTGGCATTGATGACCAAGCCAATTCCACGTTCCGATGAACCTTGCGAAATAATACTGACATTGATATCATTTTCGCTCAAGGTTTTAAAAATTCGAGCATCAACTCCAACTCTGCCAAGCAAACCTCTACCTTCTAAGTTGACCAAAACTACGTTGTCTAAAACAGAAATTGATTTGATTCCTTTTGCCGTTGTTTTTTGTGTAATAATAGTTCCACCATCCGAACTATTGAATGTATTTAAAATTCGTAATGGAATGTTTTTTTCTATTAATGGAACAATGGTTTTTGCATGTAAAATGTGTGCGCCAAAGTTTGCCAATTCGTTTGCCTCATTGAATGATAATGCTTCTATTTTTTTTGCATCAGCAACCAAATCTGGGTTTGCGGTAAAAATTCCGTCCACATGTGTGTAGTTTTGTAATTCTTCAGCATCTAAAAAATTCGCTAATAAAGCCGCTGTATAATTACTTCCATTTCTGCCCAAAGTAGTCGTTTCATTATTTTGATTTGAGCCAATAAAACCTGTCACAATATTGACCGTTGTTCCATTATATGATTTAAAATGATTGATGATGTTTTTTCTCGAAATCAAATCCAAAGGACGCGCATTTCCAAAAACATTGTCTGTTATTATCAAGCTTCTCGTGTCTGTAAAATGTGCGTTTACACCTTCTTTTTGCAACAAATTCGTCACCAATTTCGCAGCGATTATTTCGCCTAGCGACATGATTTGATCTTTTATTTTTTCGCTATAATCGCCCAATAAAGAAACGCCTTGAAGTAAATTTTCCAAGGTTGTAAATTCTTCTAAACAATCCGCCGATGTAGCTATTTGACTTTGGTACGCTTTAAATGCTGTCAACTCTTCGCGATACGTTTCTTTTCGCGCCGCTTTTTCCAACATTTCCAACAATTCATCCGTAGCATTTCCACGCGCAGACAATACAACTGCAATTCTTTCTTGTCGTATTGCCTTCTCCTTTATAATTTGGATTGTAGTTTCAATTCCTTTTCCGTTGGCGAGTGATTTTCCACCAAATTTTAATATTTTCATATCTATATTTTTATTTGATGGATGATTTTTGAACTTGAAATATATTTTTGAGTAAATTACTCAACTGTTCGTATTCTATTAAAAATGCGTCATGTCCGTGAATAGATTGTATTTCATAATGATGCACATTTGCCTTGACAAGCTTGAGTCTTTTATAAGTTTCTATATCTTCGTCAGGCGAAAAAAACATGTCCGTATTAATACTAATAATGTGAATATTTCCTGCAATTGGCGCAACTACTTTTTCAAACGCTTCGCGATCTCTAGTAATATCAATCGTTTTTAAAAGTCGATTCATCAATTTGTATGCTGATAATTGAAAACGCGCTTGCAATTTTTCTCCATGATGTGCCAACCAACTTTCCGTATTGAATACGTTTTTCTCTTGGTTTCGCGTACGCTGAAATTTTGCCTTTAAGGAAAAAGGCGTTCGGTAACACAACATCGCATGAATCCGCGCATCTTGAATTGGTTGACTAGAATTTTCCAGAATGCGTTCCTGCAAGAAGCAATTCGCGATAAGCCAATCCGAAGATTTCCAATCAGACGCAATCGGAATTAAATTTTGAATCAAAGTTGGTTCTAAAACTGCCATTTCCCAAGCAATTCCACCACCTAATGATCCGCCAATAGCGGCAAAAAGTGTATTGATTTTTAACTGTTCTAATCCTCTAATGAAAATTTTTGCAATATCTCTGGCAACAAAATCTTTGTATTGTTTGATGGGTCCAGTTTCACCCGAAAAACCATTCCCAGGAATGTCAAAACTTAAAATTTTAAAGTGATTCGTATCAATACATTTTTCATCGCCAATTAGCGTATTCCACCAACCATTTTTGCCTGTAACTTCCGAATTCCCCGTTAAGGCATGATTTACTAAAACAATTGGCGCATCCGCGTTATCCAAACCTTCGAGCTGATAACTCAACTTTAAATTCGGATAATACGCGCCACTTTCCGTAAAGAAATCTACAATGGTTATATGTGCTATTTTTTGTGTCAAATTATAGGTTTTATGATGCTGGAATTCCTGCGATTATCTTATCAAAAACGGTTTTTAAATCAGTTTTTAAATCTTCAATATCTTCCAAACCAACTGACAAACGAATTAAATCTTGTGTGACACCTGTGGAAGCTTGTTGTTCCGTTGTCAATTGTTGATGCGTTGTACTTGCAGGATGAATGATGAGTGATTTTGTATCGCCAATATTTGCTAAAAGCGAGAAAACTACGGTTTCGTCTGCAATGCGTTTTGCTGCTTCAAACCCTGCTTTGATTCCGAATGTTACAATTCCACTTTGCCCTTTTGGTAAGTATTTTTTAGCTAATGCTTGATATTTACTAGTATCTAATGCTGGATAGTTTACCCAAGCAACGGCTTCTTGCTTTTGCAACCATGTTGCTAATTCCAATGCATTTTGACTGTGTTGTTTGATACGAATTGGCAGCGTTTCCAATCCTTGAATGATTTGAAATGCATTGAATGGACTTAATGCCGAACCAAAATCGCGCAATCCTTCAATACGAACTTTGGCAATAAATGCTGCTTCTTTTAGTGCTTCGCTATACACTAAACCGTGATAACCTGCAGAAGGTTCTGTAAATTCTGGGAATTTTCCGTTGGTCCAATCGAAGGTTCCTGCGTCAATGATAGCGCCACCTAACGCAGTTCCGTTTCCGTTGATGTATTTTGTGAGTGAGTGAATAACAATGTTTGCGCCGTATTTTATCGGGTTTAATAAGTATGGTGTGGCAATCGTATTGTCAACGATTAATGGAATTTTGTTTGCTTTGGCTTGCGCCGAAATTTTCTCAAGGTCTAAAACATCTAATTTCGGATTCCCTAAAGATTCAATAAAAACGACTCTTGTGTTTTCTTTCACAGCATCGCTGAAACTGTTTTCGTCATCAGGATTTACAAAAGTTGTCGTAATTCCCAATCGCGGAAGCGTAACATTTAACAAATTATACGTTCCGCCATATAAACTACTTGAAGCTACAATATGATCGCCTGCGCGTAATAATGTTAACAATGTTGTTGCAATTGCGGAAGCTCCGGAAGCGGTTACAACGGCAGCAATTCCACCTTCTAAAGCTGCTAATCGTTGTTCTAAAATGTCATTGGTTGGATTGTTAATTCTGGTATAAATGTTTCCAGGTTCAGCCAATGCAAATAAGTTTGACGCATGATCCGAATTGTTGAATACAAATGCTGTTGATTGATAAATTGGTACAGCTCGTGTTCCTCCGTTTGCTTTGGTATCGTGTCCTGCGTGTAATGCTTTTGTTGCGAATTTTTGTGTGCTCATATTGTTGTGTGTTTGTTATGTATTGTTTGTTAATTTGGTTATTTGTTGATTCTATCTTTGCTCTATATTCTATGTTCTTTGCTCTTTTATCTTTTATTAATCTGTGAATTTATATTTTTTGTTCGTTGTTTGTTTGTTGTTTGTTGTTTGTTGTTTGTTAATTTGGTTATTTGTTGATTCTATCTTTGCTCTATATTCTATGTTCTTTGCTCTTTTATTAATGTGTGAATTTATATTTTTTGTTTGTTGTTTGTTTGTTGTTCGTTAATTCGGTTGTGTGTTGATTTGTTCCACTTTCAACTTCACTTTCAACTTCACTTTTCACTTTTCACTTTCAACTTCACTTTTCACTTTTCACTTTTAACTTCACTTTCAACTTTTAACTTTTAACTTTTAACTTTTAACTTTTAACTTTTAACTTTCAACCAAATAAAAAAAGGTTCTTTTTGGAAGTGCGTTTACCAAAAGAACCTTTTTTTATAGATGCGAGAAACTGTTTAAAGTTTATCAGGAACTTTTCGATACCAGCGAACTTGGCTACAGCATGTCATGCACATAACCAATATACAACAACTTAGTGTCATTGTAGTTTTGATTTTCGCTATTTGAAAAATTGTCATCATTGGTTTTTGAAAAAAAATTAACTTAAAATATAATCATGAAAAAAGCCTCTGCGTTGGCAGAGGCTTAAATTATTGATAGATGTTCTTTTAAAATTATCGTACAATAGTGTCCTCTGTGGCATTTCTGCAACACATCATACAACACATATTGAAAACTTTAGTAAACATTTTTCGTCTTTGTTTGTTACAAATATAAAGTCATAATTATTTAATATCCTAATATTTTTTAAAAAAAGTTATTTTTAACAATTTTTAAACTAAATATGAATTTATATTTTTTTGTTGTTTGTATGTAAGTAGATTTTCATACATTTGTTCTTGATTTTGAGGAAAAATTTGAACTGATTGCAACCTCATGTGCTGAACTTGTTTCAGTCCCTAGTTTATAATTAATTGTAAACTAGATTCTAAATTAAATTTTAGGATATTAAAAAATGCTAAAGCAGTAATTCACTACTTCTTTAGCTGTTTAGCAATCATTTTTAGTTTTCCCTCTTTTTATAATTTTTTAAAGAAGATTTATTATGTCATATTTTTTTACCTCTGAATCCGTTTCAGAAGGACATCCAGACAAAGTAGCAGATCAAATTTCTGATGCTTTAATTGATAATTTTTTAGCATTCGATCCAGAATCAAAAGTGGCTTGTGAAACGTTGGTAACAACTGGTCAAGTAATCTTAGCTGGCGAAGTAAAATCGAACACGTATTTAGACGTACAAAAGATTGCTAGAGAAGTAATTAATAAAATTGGTTACACGAAAAGTGAATATATGTTTGACGGAAGTTCTTGCGGAGTTTTATCTGCAATTCATGAACAATCTGACGATATTAATAGAGGTGTTGATAGAGAAACAAAAGAAGAGCAAGGTGCCGGAGATCAAGGAATGATGTTTGGCTATGCTACGAAAGAGACTTCAAACTTAATGCCTTTAGCCTTAGATTTATCACATTTAATGTTGATTGAATTGGCTGCTTTGCGAAGAGAAAACAAGGAAATCAACTACTTACGTCCAGATGCGAAAAGTCAGGTAACAATTGAGTATGATGATGACAATGTACCTTCACGCGTGGAAGCAATTGTAATTTCTACACAACATGATGATTTTGATGAAGATGAAGTAATGTTAGCGAAGATTCGTAAGGATATCGTTGATATTTTAATTCCAAGAGTGAAATCAAAATTAACTCCAAAAATTCAAGCGTTATTTGGGAATGATATTAAGTATCACATCAATCCAACTGGAAAATTCGTAATCGGTGGACCACACGGAGATACAGGACTGACAGGAAGAAAAATTATCGTAGATACATACGGAGGAAAAGGTGCTCACGGTGGTGGCGCTTTTTCAGGAAAAGATCCAAGTAAAGTAGATAGAAGTGCTGCATATGCAACTCGCCATGCAGCGAAAAATTTAGTTGCGGCTGGCGTTGCTGACGAGATTTTAGTACAAGTTTCGTATGCAATTGGCGTAGTAGAACCTATGGGAATTTTTGTTGATACGTACAGAACGGCAAAAGTAAATATGACTGACGGAGAGATTGCAAAGATCGTTGCCAAAGTATTTGACATGCGTCCTGCGTCAATTGAACGTCGTTTAAAGTTACGCACACCAATGTATAGTGAAACTGCTGCTTACGGACATATGGGACGTAAAAATGAAACTGTTTCTAAAACCTTCACAACTCCTTATGGAGAAAGTAAAACTTTAGATGTTGAGTTGTTTACTTGGGAAAAATTAGATTATGTTGATAAAGTTAAAACTGCTTTTGGATTGTAAGAGATTCTTAGCTTAGTTATATATTTTAGAAAACCGCTTTCAGTTTATGGAAGCGGTTTTTTTGTGGTTTGATTTTAAAAAATATTATAAAAACTGACAAGTGGCGTATACAATTCGTATACATCCTACAAGTTAAAAAGACATTTAGTCAAATTTAACGCTTCTAAATAGTATATTTATTCACTAACACTAACCAGATACTGTTGATTATGAATACGCACGCTGATAAAAAGAAAGAACATAAACACCAATCGGCAGCAAATGTAATTACCAAAAAACAGAGTGGTAATATATCTACTTTTCAATTTGTGGATAATCGTCCAGAAGCTATTACGCAAAGAAAACTACGCGATAAAATTACAAATGGAACTCACGAGACGCAGTCAAAAATCATTGAAGAAATTTCAGAAAATATAACACAATTAAAAACAACCAACATAACCACTTCAAATGACGTTGTGCAATTGGGAAAAGGTGATGAAGATCGTAAAAGAAAAAGAAAATCAGCAAAGAATAAGACTAAGAGAAAGCGAGCTAAAAAACCTGGAGATGAGAGTGATGAAGCGTGGCTTCCGTCAAGTCAACAACAAAAACATCGGTCTACATTTAGCAAAGCACTCAGAAGACGTGTAATTACCAGTGGAGCACTCAGAAATAAAAATCGAATGTATGTGTGTCCAGGTTGCGGAATGCCATTAGCTGATAGAAAGGGAAGAGAAATTAGAACGTATTTCATTAGTAAAAAAAAGAAGAAACGCCATAATATAGTATCTGGGCAACTTGATCATTATCCAAAATGGAGCGGACGATTGAAAAAGTTAAAAAAGAAAAGAAAAAATGATGCCCAAATTAGAACCGATCACGATGATCCTTCAAGATTACGTCCTTTGTGTTTGCGCTGTAATGCAAGTCATAAGTTTGAAAAAACAAAAGATTTACCAGAAGATGGCTATTCTGATCAGGAATATCATAGTGATGATAATGAGAGAGATAAAGAAATCTGGAAAAAGTTTAGGAAAGATGACGATGATAATAGTGGTTCTGGCGCTGGATCTTTAATGACATAAGTTAATAAAGAATCCCGAAGATTGTTTTTAATTTCCTAAATTTGAATGTATTCGAAACAAAAAAACATGCCAAAAAAAATACATTGGGGAATTATAGGTTTGGGGAAAATAGCAAACAAGTTTGCTGCCGATTTACAACTTGCTGACAATACACTTCTTCAAGGAGTTGCTTCTCGAAGTTTGGAAAAAGCAACCGCTTTCGCTGGAAAATATAATTCAATATCTGCTTACGATTCCTATGAAAAACTCGCAAATGATCCTAAAATTGATGTAATTTATATTGCAACACCACATACATTTCATTTTGAAAACACAATGCTTTGCTTGCGAAACGGAAAAGCTGTTTTATGTGAAAAACCTATGGGAATTAATTCCACGGAAGTGAAAGCCATGATTGAAGAAGCGAAATCACGAAAATTGTTTTTAATGGAAGCCATTTGGACACGATTTATGCCAGCAATTGAAAAAATGATTTCACTTCTCCATGAAAAAACTATTGGCGATATTATTCAAGTGCGTGCCGATTTTGGCTTTAAAGCCGAACTAAATCTCGAAAGTAGATTATTCAATAAAAACTTGGGCGGCGGTTCGTTATTAGATATTGGCATTTACCCAATTTTTTTAAGTTTATTAGTTTTAGGAATTCCTTCAGATATTAAAGCAATGGCACGAATGACAGAAACGGATGTTGATAGTTTTTGCGCATTATTATTCGATTATGAAAGCAACGCAAAAGCGGTTTTGGAATCTACATTTGAAGTAAATACGCCAACGGAAGCCTTTATTCATGGAACAAAAGGTACTATAAAATTACATCGAAGATTTCATCAATCCAATACAATTACTCTTTTTAAAGATGACTCAGAAACTGTGTTTGAACTTCCATATGTTGGAAATGGATATTTTCACGAAATTGAAGAAGTGAACAATTGTTTACGCAATAGAGTTAATGAAAGTTCAAAATTACCATTAGATTTGAGCCTTAATTTAGCTACTTTATTAACAAAGGTGCAAACTAAAATTGGTTTACAATACTAAATCTAAACTGAAAAAAACTAACGTGAAAAATTTTAATATCAAAAATATCATAGTAATAGTCTTGTTGATTATAATCAGTATTTCAGCTGTGATTACGTATAGGATTGAAATCGAAAAAAGAATATTACAAGCAGATGTTATAGAACTTTCCGATATTAAATACGGCATGTTTAATGTGGATGTTTGGATGGAACAATTTTCTAAAATTCTAACGAAAAAAGTAGAAGAATTGAATCTTGTTGGAGAAGACCGAGAAGATGCGGCACGAAAAATTCGATCGTTTTTGTATGAAACCATCAACGAATTTGAAGCCAATTATAAAGCAGAAAATAAAAGAAACGCATTTTTAGGTATTTCTTTGAAAAATGCAGGTTCCAACTTTTTTAAGATTTTTGAAAGTCTAAAAGTACAAGTTCCCGAAATTACAGAAGGTATTCTTGATTTTCTAAACGACGAAGAAAATCGGGAAAGCATCAAAAAATACATTCTGACACAATTAAATGATTATAAGGAATCTACTTTTCAAAAGATTGATTATACGCTGTTTAATGATATTCTATCGAAATATAATGCCACCGATGCGACAGCCACAAAACCAATTATTCTTAAAGAAATAGAACGAATTAATAATAGATTAACTGCTGTAAATTTCATCCTACTACTTGCTTTTATATCTTTATTAATAAGTATGTTTTTAATAAAAGGACATTCAAGAATTACCATTACTGCATATGTAATTGCGGCGCTGCATTTGTTGATTTTGGGTATTTATCTTCCAATGATTGCCATTGATGCACGAATTTCTTCCATGGAATTTCAACTAATGGGCGAACCAATTTCCTTTTACAATCAAGTATTATATTTCCGAAGTAAAAGTATTATTGAAGTCTCACAAACCATGTTGATCCAAGAGAAAGTGAAAATCATGATTGTTGGATTTTTAGTATTACTTTTTAGCGTTATTTTCCCTGTGGCGAAATTAATTTCAAGTCTATTATTAGTCTTTAAAAGAAAGTTGCAGCAGAATAAAATTATTCAATTTTTAGTGTTTAAAAGTGGGAAATGGTCGATGGCAGATGTTATGGTTGTGGCAATTTTTATGTCGTATATTGGCTTTGCAGGAATCATTACAAGTCAGTTGAATCAGTTAGAAAATATAACGTATAGTATTAAAATACTGACGACTAACGAATCTGAATTGCAATATGGATTTTACTTTTTTCTCGGTTTTGTAATTATGAGTCTTTTTATTTCACAGACGATTCAGAAGTTGTTTGAGGAAAAGACAAAAGATTAGTTTGCCTAGTAAATTTGGTTCAATTTTTTTAGAAACAAAAGCAACTCAAAACTTCATAGTAATTATTTTAAGCAATGAGAATTATTGAAATATGCAACTGTTGAAAACCTAAAAAAGCTCTCAAAAGGACTTTCTATAGATACATTTTATCATTATTTATAGGCATGTGCAATGGTTACCTGTTTTAGCTACAATTATTTGATTAAAGTTGTATAAGACTTAGGAACGTTAAATCTAGTTCTATGTGAAGGAACTTTATCAATCATAAAAAAAGTTTCAGAATGTTCAGAATAATATCTTTGTCTTGTTTGTAAAAGAATTTTTTTGAAACCTCTATTATATTTTCTTTCCGATTGTCTATTTTTAAATTCTAATTTTTCATCTTTTTTAACTTGTATAAGTCTTTCCTTAATAGCCTCATCTGATGTATTTTCTTTAAAGTAATTTCGATAGATAATTTTAAATGCTTGAGAAGAATCTATAAACCTATATGTGTTATGCATGTTGGTATTAGCTTTTTTTAAGGCTTTATAAGCTTTTGTTATATTTAAGTTATTAAGAAGTTCATTATAAAATTCTTGATATCTTATCATCAAATCATCAGTAGTGATAGCTTCTTCAGAGCCTATCATTCCACAAAAAGGAGCGGGTAATTCTAATTCTACGGCTTTAAAGAGATATGCTCCGTAACAAACAGCCATAGTAAAAAATAGGTTATTAGCTATTATTATATTGATTTCTCGGAGTTTGATAATTAGCTCCTCCCAAGTAATCATATCTCCTGAGTTCAATATCAAACCTTTTTTATCATTACTTCCATGTATTTCAAAATGAATTATAGGATATGTTTTGTTCTTAATGCAAATCGATTTTATAAGGTCAAGAACTTGAAAGAACTCTTTACGTTTACTTGGAGAATATAATTTAGTCTTGACAGGATGATTTTCATTAAATTTTTTCCATCTTAATACATCATTCTTTAACAAAGTCCCTGTTTTAATATCTTTAACATTTAAAGATTCTATAATGTATATTTTATTGAATTCAATATATTTTTCAGTCATAAATATTTTAATGTGTAATTTTTTTCCATTTTAAATCTAAACGGACTAAATATTTATATTAGTTTTTTTACGGAGAGATTTGTAATTGTGGCTAACTTATATACAATAAACATCAGTTCATTATATAGTATTCCTTTCTTACAAATATAAATGATTTTTAATTAATCCAAAAGTAGAAAAAACTACATTGAAAACTTGTAATAACACAAAGTACTTGTAGCAATCCATCAAACCACAATCAGCTTTTCTTTGATCGCTTTTATCAATAAACCTGCGGTATTTTTTACGCCTAATTTGCTAATTAAGTTTTTACGATGACCTTCAATAGTTCGTGCGCTGAGAAATAATTTTTCTGCCATTTCGGCGGTTGTGAATTCTTGTGCAATCAATTCTAAGACTTCTAATTCACGCGCCGTTAAATGATAATCTTTGCCGATTTTTAAAGGTCTGCCCGATTTGTTTTTCAATCCTTTTAGCAATGCTTGCGAGACAAATTCGTTGAAGTAAAACCCGCTTTTATAAACCGTTTTAATCGCTTTTTCTAGTTCTTCTCGTGTTGTATCTTTTAACAAATAACCATTCGCGCCAATTTCCATTAAGTAGGAAATCATGCGTTCTTCTTTATGCATGGTTAGGATTAAAATTTTCACTTCTGGAAATAATTCTTGCAGTTTCAACGTTGCGTCAACGCCATTCATTTCCTCCATTTCTAAGTCTAACAAAATTACGTCTGGCACAACATTATTCAACTTTGTAAACATATCTTTTCCGTTTACAGCTTCCAATACTAACGTAACTTCTTCAATTTTATCGAGCAATGATTTGATGCCTTCTCGGAATAAATTGTGGTCGTCTACTAAGCCTAATTGTATGGTTTTTTTCGTCATGTTAGATCGGTATTTTTATAATTGCTTTCATGCCCGTTTTTTGCGCATTGAAATGTATTGTTCCAGCCAAAACTGATAATCTACTTTCTATGTTTCTGAGTCCAATTCCTTTTTGGTTTAAGTATTCTTGCTGTAATCCGATTCCATCATCTTTATAGGTAATTTTTAATGCGGTTCCTTCGTTGCTGAACGCAATTGAAATGTTGGATGCCATTGCATGTTTTAACGTATTATTAATCAATTCCTGCATAATTCTGTATACATTTAATTCGTCCGCTTTCGCGATAGCACTCGTGGAAAAATCATTGAAAGTAGCGTTTATTGTACCAACATCATTTACCGTTTGCACTAAATTTTCTACCGCTTCTATCAATCCTAATTTCTCTAAAATTACAGGTCGTAAATCTTGAGAAATATTCCGAACTCCTTGAATCATTGCATCAAAAAGTGAACGCATTTTTTCGGTAGTTTTGGTTAATTCTTCCGCAGAGAGTTCAGGAGAAACTTGACTTAAATATAATTTCGTTGTCGTTAATAAAGCGCCAACATCGTCATGTAATTCTTTGCCAATTCGGGTGCGTTCTTTTTCCTGACTTTCAATAGCAACTCCCAATAATTCTCGTTGATATTCTGCTGCAATTTCTTGATGCTTTTTTTGTTGCGCCAAGAGTCGTTTCTGATAGATAATAAAAAATAAAATGACTGCTAATGCCAATACAAAAAGCATGATCATTCCAATAATAATAATTTGTAATGTTATGGTTGTTTCGGATTCACCCATATGGAAATTGTGTAAAATAAGATTAATACTATATTGACAACTGCGTGCATTCCCCAAAGTAAATAACTGACTTCGTTTGCTTCTGCAGTTGGATCTTTAAAGATGCTGTTGTTAATGAAAAACAGGATTAAATTACTCGAAAAATATATTAAAAACCCTGCATTTAGCCAAAACATTGGATTTTGTTCCAAAGCGCTGTATTTTACTTCTTTTAATAATGCATAAAAATAGCTGAGTGAGAGGAAAATCATCAAAATTCCTAATAACGTTGTCGCATTGGAATTGAACGTTTCTAGTTTTTGAAAGTAAGACATATTTACAATTGAAAATACGGCAAAAACGGCAATCAAAATGTAAAAGAAACGCTTTGGAAATATTTTTCTCAATTCATCTTTATAGATATTTACAATCAACACAAATTCAATAATCGAATAGAAATGATAGATTGGTAAGTTATTTATTTTCTGATACCACAAAATATTAGAAATGGATTCTACTACTAAAATCGTAATGAGTAAGTAGACTAATTTTAGTTGCATTTTGTGCAAGCGATTGTACTTCCAAAGTGCAATTAGCAACGGAAGTATCACCGCAAAAGATGATATAAGACTTAGGTTTCCAAAGAATTCTTCACTCATTGTTTTTTATTTAGCATGTTGGTGGACAAGGTCTTGAATATTCTATAAAGACTTCTCCTTTAGAAAATTCTACAATACTTTTGAGTCCAAATGTGAAATCGCCTGCATCAATATTTCCATGTTGAAATCCTAAAACTGGCGTAAAAGATATTTGGTATTTGTCTGAGAACTTGTTCATGTCAATTCCTGAATATAATGTTATTCCTTTAATTTCGGTTAATTCTTTAATTACATGATTAATAATATCCGTACTGATTTGAAAATACAAAACTCTTACTGTCGATTCTACTACGACTCTATTTAATTCCTCTTTTTTTCGTGCTGTAAATAAATCATCAATTAAATGAAAATCAACTTCATCCCAATTTTTAGAAATCATATTTTTGAATACTTCAGGCACAACTTCCGATTTTGTGGAGTTTTGTTTTCGTACCTCAGGAGCTATGAGTTTCAAAAAAGTATGCTCTTCTTTATCGTTCGTCACACGTAATACAGGAAAAAAAGTATGTTTTTCTTTATTTTGAGCTTCTATTGCCATGTAAATTCTGAGATCCGTAATTAATGGTTTTAGTTCTTGAAAAATGGCTACATCTGGTGCTGTCATTGTAAAATAGCTAGTGCGTTCAAACTGACCTTTAGTTAATCTATGAAAATGATTCGCTAATTGCAATACATCTTCTTCTGCCCAACGCTTGATTTCTTCTGAATAATCTGTTGTTTCTGAATGTTGATTTTGATTTTCCATTTGGTAAAATAGTTTATGTGAATATTAATAATTTGATAGGTTTTTCCTTTTGATAGGATATAAAGCTAACTAAAAAACCGCTCTATTTCAGCTTACAAACGTACAAACACGTAAAAACCACCACAAATCACGGGAATCTACGGAAGTGCATTTTCAGTATTTACAGTCTATTATTTTCTTTCAGTTATGCTGAATTTTGGAATATCAAATCAACTAAAAAGGTGGAAGCCGAAAAACCTTTAATAGAGTAGGCAAATCTTTTAAATTATCATATTATGGAAAAAGCAACACAACATCAAACAGCAACAAAATCGTATGAGTGGAAATTAACAACTTTTGAAAGACAAGGAAATTTGTTTGTCGAATGGAGCACAAATGCACCTTTTAGAGCGCAAAAAGATAAAATTGAAGTATACGAAAAAGGATGGCCTTCAAACCCTGATTCAAATTCAAAAGCTTGGACATGGGCAGATGCAAAAAATAGTCCTTGGAATACTGGATTAACGTATGGAGCAGATTGGTATTGTGCGCGTATTGCACAATCAGCTCCAGATGGACCTTATGTATATGTTGAGCAAATAATTACGAAATGATAAGGTTTTAAAACTTTTTTTAAAAAAATTATTGTCCAAATAAACATCGAATAAAGCAGCATCTGTTTTACTCGGTGTTTATTGTTTTACAGTTAGTTACACTAAAAACAATATCTGTACAAAACACTGTGAAAAGTTAATTTTACGACATCAAAATTAATTTTTTTTAAATTATTGACGCAACCATTTTTCAATTTTGTTATCTATTCTGTAAAACCAACCATTATGAAAAATGTCAATTTACTAGTTTTTTTTCTTGCAATACTATTATTTTTTTCTTGCAAAAATGATGATGAAAACTTTGAAAATGGAATAACTCCAACGACTGTGAATCCCGAAATATTTCTACAAAATTTTGGAAGTACAATTAATCGCAATTTTTTAGGCACTGTTATCGATACAAATAATAATCCAATCGAAAATGTACAAATAACGATTGGAAGTAGTGTTGTTTTTACTGATGCAAACGGAGTTTTTAGCATAGAAAATGCTGCAATTTCAGAACGTTTTGGCTTCGTAAAAGCTGAGAAAGAAGGATACATTCACGGTTCAAGAGCTGTTATACCAACGGAAGGAACAAATAAAGTGACGATTATGTTGTTGGATGAAACCGTAACAGGAACCACTCAAAGCGGAAGTCAGGCTACAATAAGTTTACCAAATGGTGCTTCGGTAAGTTTGAATGGCGCGTATGCAAACGAAGATGGTTCTCCGTACAACGGAAGCGTGAATGTAATTCTTCATCACTTAGATCCAACAGACGAAAATATGCCCGAACAAATGCCCGGAATGTTACTCGCTGCCAATGCACAAAACGAAGTGCGCTTGCTAAAAACATTAGGAATGATTGCCGTAGAATTGCGTGGAACAAATGGCGAAGATTTGAATCTTGCCGAAAACTCTTCTGCGGAAATTCGAATTCCTGTAGCTCCTGAATTACTTTCAGAAGCGCCAAGTACAATTCCACTTTGGTATTTTGATGAAGAAAACGGCTATTGGATTGAAGAAGGCGAAGCAGAACTTATCGGAAACGAATATATAGGAACTGTGACACATTTTACTTTTTGGAATTGTGACGTTCCGTTTGAAACAACTTTTTTATGTGTAACTGTTTTAGATACCAACAACCAACCTGTCACAAATGCGGTTGTAAAATTAATTACTTCAAATTTAAATTATGCGCAAAGTACCACTAACGGAGATGGCGAAAATTGCGGACTTGTTCCTACGAATGAAACACTAACATTACAAGTATTTAATCCATGTGATACTACTTCTATTCTTTACATAACTACCTTTGATCCGCTTTCAGCGCCTACCGACATTACAATTACCATTGATATAGCTACTATTTCTTCGGAAAATATTGTTGGTAATTTTGTTAATTGCGACGGAAATATTGTTACAGATGGTTATGTAACACTGACGTATGAAGGCAATACTTTTATTGAACCAATCACAAATGGAACTATTGATTTTAATCTGTTAAGATGTTCCTCACAAAATACGTTTACACTTGAAGGAATTGATGCTGTAACGCTTCAATCTACAGGAATTTTAAATTATAGTTTTACAAGTCCAATAACAAGTGTTGGTGCTATTGCAGCGTGTAATTCTGTTACGGAGTTTATTAGTTATCAAGTGGACAATCAACCAACGATATTTTACGATGAAAATTTTACAACAGGCGGTAATCCAAAT
Source organism: Kordia antarctica (assembly GCF_009901525.1). NCBI lineage: Bacteria > Pseudomonadati > Bacteroidota > Flavobacteriia > Flavobacteriales > Flavobacteriaceae > Kordia > Kordia antarctica. The sequence goes on along the minus strand of NZ_CP019288.1, from coordinate 4,314,724 downwards.
ATTCCAAATTCTTATGGCATTAGACATCAACTAAATTCCGGAGGTACTTCAGAATATATAGAAATAGGATTGTTGGGCGTAACGCCAGGAAGTTATGCAATTGCAGATGGACAAGCCGCACTTCAATTTTTCCCAGATGCCAACGGAGATCAGTTTAACTCAAATACAGCACAAAATATAACGATTGTTTACAATCTATCAAGTTTTGGCGCAATCGGCGAATATATTGATATCAACTTTTCAGGAACATACACAGATACTACAGGAAATCACTCAATTACAGGAATTATACATGTATTGAGAGACCTTTAAAAATATTGCGGTTTTTTAATTATTTTCTTTTAAAGAAAGCCTTTCTGCATTAAGTTACAGAAAGGTTTTTGGGTTTTATGGTTATATTTCGATAGTTATTGTTTCGAATTTCTATTAAGTAGAGATTCCTGCCTACACTTCGATAAACTCAGTAACCACGCAGGAATGAAATTACAAATTATACTTCAAACTCAAAATAACATACCGCGGCTGAATGAAATATTCACTTGTACTTGTCAAGAAAGTACTTGAATTATCTTGGTTCAACGATTTTGTATTTAGCAAGTTTCTTCCGCTTACGGTATATTCCCATTTGCTATCTTTCTTTTGATACGACAATTCCGCTTTTAGGAAACTGTAACTATTAATGGTACGTTCTTCATTTTTATAATTATTATACGAATAATCGGCTGTAAAGATGAAGCTTTTTAAGAAATACGCATCCACATTTATATATGGACTGTTTGTAGTAAACTTGTTTGAATTTCCTCCTTGATCGTATTCATTGATCGTTAAATTATACCCAAGTTCAACATTTGGAGCGTCTCTAAAGTTTGTACTTAATTTTGTTTGATACGACTGCGTAAACGATTCGTTAACACTTTTGTTTCCATTAATTTCTTGTGTAAATTTTGACATAGAGAAGTTTCCGCCAACCGAAGCTTTTAGTTTTCCAAATGTACGTTCAAATCGTCCGTTTGCCGAAAATGTTTCATCTGCAAAAGCGGAATTAAAAGGAGACGAAACACTGTTTGTACTTTGCACATCAGGATCACCTGGATTCGCACCTGGAATTGTTAAGAATTGCGAACGATTTCTAATTGGGTCTACACGTTTGTTATAATTTAAAAAGGCAAATATGTTTGTATAATTAAACAAATTAAAACTAAAATAACTCAAGTTTAAATTGTGCGATACTGCATTTTCTAGTTCTCTGTTTCCTCTATATAAAGAGTTATAATTGTTAAACACTAAACCTTCTGCCAAACTATTTACATCTGTAAAATCTGTTTGCATTTGGTATCTGAAGTTGATGTTTTCAGAGTTTTTTAGTTGCACTCTAATGTTTAAATCTGGTAAGAAACGCGTGAATGTTTCTTTAAATTCTGAACCAAATTGCTCATTTTTAGTACTGTACGCATGCGCTGTAATTCCTGGTGTAAACGTGAATTTTCCAGATTTTATCTTGTAATGCGCTCCTAAATACGTATCGCTAAAATTATAGGTTACATCATTTATCACATCTTCTTGCGGTGCTTGTAATGGCAATTTACTTCCACTATCTAAAAACTGATAAATTTCACCATCAAACTGTTGCGTACTTAAGGTTGTTCCTGCGGTAATATTGATATTACTTTTCTGATTCAACACATACCAATAATCCAATCGCGAATCAAATTTATTTGTCTTTATACGTTTGTCTTGTGCAATGTCTAAAAACGATTGCGACGTGTTTAAATCTAGTAAATCTGTGAACCTAAATTGCTCACTTTGCGCCAATCGTGCGTTGTAAAACGGATCTTCATCTTGTAATAAATACTGCGCTTCAAAAGCAAAAATATTTTTATCGTTTAACGTATAATAATAGTTTAAGTTTTGACTGATGCTGTATGGATTCTGTTTTTGATTTTCATCAATATTCCCTAATAACGAAGAAAAGAAATCTTGCCGTTCGCTTTGTTTGGAAACTTTTGCAAAGAAATCGTAATCCAATTGATTGTTCGCATTTGGCTTATAATTTGTGCTTAGTTTGAACAATCCTAAGTCACTTTTTTGCTTTGTATTTGTACGCGTAATTTCATCTGGCGTAGTTTCGTCAATATAAGTACGAATACTGTTTTCTTGTATTTCTGTTCTCGAACCTGAATAGATGGCAAAACCAGTAATATCAAGTGTTTTTGTTGGAGAATAACTAAAGTTAGCTGCTCCAAATTTAGAATCAATTCCTTTAGCTCTGTTATTTCGCAACGTTAAAAATCCGATATCGCTAGAAGCTACATTGAAGTTAGTTCCGGTATTTCTAGATGTATTTCTAAATCCGCCCGAAAACTTAAAATAATCACGGCGTGTAAACGGAATTGCGCCAATATTGTTGAAATCTGTAATAATATTAACACTATATTCTGGACTGTAATAGAACAGTCTTGGATTGGCAATATAGCGTTCTTCAGGACCTAATCCTGCGGTAATTTCACCAAACCAAAAGTTTTTCTTTCCTTCTTTCAGTTTAATGTTAATCATCACCGTATCTTGATCGTTTCCAAGACCTCTAAGTTGCCCTACTTCGTTCGTATTTTTTAAAACTTCAACCTTATCAATCGCGTCCGCAGGAATATTTTTGGTAGCTAATTTGCTATCGCCATCAAAAAACTCTTTTCCTTCTACCATCACTTTCGTCACGGTTTTTCCTTCTACTTTTATTTCTCCTTCATCATCAACCTCAACGCCAGGTAGTTTTTTCAGAACATCGCCCAACTTCTTTTCAGAACCATTTTTAAAGGAATCGGCATTGTACACAATTGTATCTCCTTTTATGGTTACGGGCATTTCATACGTAAGCTCAACAGCATCTAAGTCATTGTCAGCTTTCATTACAAAATCTTTCGTAATATCTATTTCTTTAGTTGTCAATGAATCATCAATCGTGGCAAGACCTATATAACTCACTTTGATTGCGTACGTTGTATTCTTTTTTAGCGCAAGTCTAAAACGCCCTTCATTATTGGTAATTCCGTAAGATTCTAACGTGTTTGTTGCTTTGTTAAGCGCAATTACATTGGCAAGTTCCAAAGGTTTATTTAAGGAATCTTTTACAACGCCTTCAAATTCAATTTGGGCAAGAGTTGTCTGTGCTACCAAACATAGCAATACAAGTATTATTCTTTTCATTGGTTTTATTTTCTTCTGATTTTGATTAGTTGTGGTTTTGAAAGCTTATCCTCGTCCGCCTCTTCCACCACGACCACCGCGACCTCGATACATTTCCTGCATTTCTTTCATTTTATCTTTCACAATTTCATTGTATTCTTTTCGAGAAACTTCTTTTCCTTTTGTTGGCTCCTCAATTACTTCTTTTTCTCCTGGATTCATCACAATTTTAGAACATAAAATCGTCGTTTTGTAGGCACTTATTTCTAAGATTAATCCTGGTAATCCCCAATATTCGCCTGGACCTTGATTAATTGGAATATCTAATGTATACCAAGCAGTTACTAAAATTTCTTTCGGAATGTCTATTTGGCTCAACGGATCTTTTGCCGCTTTGATAGAATCTTGCTTTTTTTCTTCATCAGTTTTATCTCTATCATTTCTACCTCTTCTTGGACGCATACTACTAAAATCAAGTTCATCAACTTTTTTCAGCGCAGTTGCTTTAAAACAAAGGTATTTACCAATTTGTTTGGTTTCGCCTTCCATTTTCCATTCTAACTTTGGCAAACTATCTTTGATTAGGAATTTTTTTCCGAAGAATTCTTTCGATTCCATAATCACACCTTTTTGAACATCTTTGTATTGCGTTCCTTGCGAAAAACTTCCTGCCATCATACTTCCAAATCCGCCTCTGCTTTGTCCTGGAGCTGCAATTTTTTCTTCTTCTTTGTAAACAGATGCCGTTTGACTAAAATCAAGAATATATACTTTTTCCAAAAAGCCTTTCATACGTTCTTTGATTCTTTTTTTCTGTTCTTCTGACATTTCTCTACCACCAAAATCCATGTCCATCGTAGTTTTGGATTGGTAGTACGCTTTTCCTTGAAATTTTTGAGCAAATATGCTAGTCGTGCATAAAAGTAAGCTCCATAATAAAATACGTTTCATATAATAGGTCTTTTTGTTTTTAAGATTCTTAGTACGTTATACCAATTGGATTTTAAAATGATTGATAAAAAATTGAATTATATTTTCTTTATGTGAGGCAGAAAACCTAAGCATAGCCTTAGCTACGGTTCTGTTTTATATTGAAACAGAAAGGAAATAGAACCGATTTTAAACTATCATTTTAAAGTTTATTTGGTATTAGTACATAATTGTGCAAAAAGTTACACTTTCAACCTCATTTAGACCTTTGTTTTGGGTTTGAGTTTAATTAGACATCGTTAAAATTTTCTTAAAAAATGACTAAATGAATCGTTTTAGTAAGATTATGTACGTTTTTGTTTCTGCTTTTCATATTTTAATATGTTTACCCTTTAATTTCAATTCTAACACTATTACCATCACCACGACCATTTCCGCGATGACGCTCCATCATTTCTTTTGACTTTTTGTCCATGATTTCTTCAAACTCCGCTTGATTCACTTTTTTACCTTTTGTTGGTTCATTAATACTAATTCTATCTTCCGGATTCATAACAATTTGACTACAAATTATCGTTTCTGATCCGTCGTTGACTTCTAAAATCAATCCTGGCAATCCCCAATACATTCCTGGACCTGTATTAACAGGAATTTCTAGCGTATACCAAGCTGTAATTGTAATCGTTTTTTTGGTTCTTTTTGGTTCATCTTTTGCATCATTAATTGAAAAAGATGCTGACACTTCAATTTCCTTTGTGCGCGTTGCATTGTAGCAGGTATATTGTCCAATAAATTTTGTTTCATTGCCAAGTTTCCATGCTTCATTTTTTAGAGAATCTTCAATTAAAAACATCTTCCCCATGATATCTTGCTTGTTTGCATATCGCTTTTCTTTGGTGTTTTTATATAATATTGTTGATTGGCTATTTCCCATAACCACAATACTCATTCCGTCACTTCCTGGCGATGGCGCGGCTAGTTTTTCTTGTTGTTTATAGAGAGATTCAGAAGCATTAAACGTAAGTTTGTATTCTTTTTGAAATTGTTTTTGCAGCATTGCATTCAGTTTTTGCTGCATTTCTTTGTCAATTCCATTGCTTTGAGATGTGCTATCAATTTTAAGATCCATTTTACGACTGGTTTTGTACGTTGCTACACCTTGAAAATCTTGTGCGCTCAATACTAATGTTGCCAGCATGAAGACGAATAAAATAATTGGTTGTGGAAAATTGTTTTTCATTGTTCGTTATTTTAATTTGATGTTGCAAATATGATCTTTAAAAATTTAGTTTAAAGTTAATGAACGTTAACGAGTGTTAAGCATAAAAAAAGTCTTCACAATTTTCTTGCAAAGACTTTGTATTGTAAAGAAGTATCAATTTTATTCTAACAGATTCTGAATTACATCTTTTGTATTCGTTAATACAATTTTACGATCAGTTTCCATATCGCCTAAATAGCGAATGGTATCATTTTTTATAATTAATAAATATGGAAAACCATTGATTCCTAAACTATCGCGTATCATTTCAAATTTTTCGGCAAAAAGCGTTTCATAATCATAGTTGAGTCGCTTAATAGTTGCCAACGTTTTTTCACGCGTATCATTTTTCAGAGGAACATTTGCACTATAGAATTTGATATTTTCATTTCCTTCAAAGTCTTGTTTTAGTTTTTCAAACTCTGGAAATTTACGAAAACAAACACCACATGAAGTTGACCAAAGATCAATTACTGTAACTTTATTCGTAAAAGTTACTTTTTCTTCATTTAACGCATAAAAGGAAATTTCAGGCGTTTTTTTATTTTTAAACGAATCTGTATTCCAGAAGTAATGAATTAAATTAGGTCGCACCAAAAAAGTTACAAATAGCAATAACAACGGAAAATATGCAAATTGAAGCTTCTGTTTTTTTGCCCAACTTCCCATCAACTCACTTAGAGGCATCATTATTACATATATAATCTGTCCTGCAACAGTTAGTAGATTATCAGAAATAAAAATCATCAATAAAAATATAAATGACATTAAAAACGAAATACTAATATCTTTGGATTTTGACTGTCTTTTATTAGTCATCCATAAAGAAATCAAAAAGAAGGTTGCGCAAGTAGCTGGAAACATTTTTGGATGATTTCCATTGAAAATAACTCCATAAAATATATAGATACACATTCCCAATAAGGAATTCAGAAAATATCTCAAGTATTTTTTTCTAGTTTCTTTTTTCATACATCCTATTTTAAATTAGTATTAAATGCAACTAATATAACAATAATTAAAATATTATTCTTACAAAATACTAATATAATTTTCTGTCATAAAATCGTCATCGCAAAAATATGTTTTTTGTTAACGAGTGTTAAGCGATTGTTTTTTATCCTAATTAACTTCTTACATTTGAACAGTAAATAGGTTAAAATGAAGCAACAACGATCTTCTTGGGTTTTATATACCATTATTGCTACGATAGCGATTACGATTGCTGTACAAGTATATTGGAATTACAAAAACTATCAAGTCAACAAACAACAATTCATCAATCAGGTTCAAATTAGTTTGGATAATGCTGTGGAAGCGTATTATGTAGCTATTGCAAAGAATGATAGAATGATGTTTATAACGATGGACACTTCTACTAATACTGATGATATTGAATCGATTAAGAGGCTGAAAAACGCAAGTTTTGATTCTATTTTTTTGAAGATAGAACATCGAATGAAAACAGATTCCAATACAGTTATTATTGAAAATTCACAACCTAGATTTCCATCAAATATTCAAAATGACTCTTTATTGACAGCAACTCATTCTTACAAAAAGTATGCAGTTCCGCAATTATTACGTAAAAAAGATAGCATTCGCATGCTTCAAGAAATTTCGTCTTTGTATATTTCTATTACAGAAGATTCGCTCGATTTTAAAAAACTAAAAACGTTTTTAGATATTGAGTTTGATCGTAAACAAATTGCCGTTCCATATCATTTGAAACAATATGTGAACAGTGCCGTTGTAAACGAAATAAGCAATACTAAACTTCCGAGTCGCTTCTTGAAAACCAATGCAAAATCTGCGTATTTGAAACCTGGTGAAACGTTAGAATTACACTACGCAAATATTTCTAAAACTGTTTGGAAAAGAAGTCTGTTTGGCATTCTGTTATCTACCTTACTTTCGCTGGCAATTATTAGTTCTTTAGTGTATTTGTTACGCGTGATTCGACAACAAAAACAATTAGCAGAAATTAAAAATGATTTGATTAGTAATATTACACACGAATTTAAAACGCCAATTACCACAATCTCTACGGCTTTGGAAGCGATTCAACATTTTGACGCGTTGAAAGATCCCGAAAAAGCACAAAAATATTTAGATATTTCTGATAAGCAATTGAAAAAGTTGCACTTAATGGTGGAGAAATTACTCGAAACTGCCACGTTGGATAGCGAAAATTTGATGCTAAAAAAGGAAACGATTGATATTGTCAATTTCACTCAAAACATCACCGAAAAGCAACAAGCGCTAACTACTGAAAAAACGATTGAATTTAGAAGCAATATAGAAAGTCAATTGTTAGATTTAGATCCTTTTCATTTTGAAAACGCCATTACAAATTTGATTGATAATGCGTTGAAATATGGTGGAAGTGAAATTAAAGTGAATGTTAAGAAAACGGTGAAATCTATTGAAATTACTGTCGCTGATAACGGCGATTCTATTGACAAATCGCAACGAGAAAAGATTTTTGATAAGTTTTACCGAATTCCAAAAGGAAATACACACGATGTAAAAGGTTTCGGAATTGGATTGTATTACACGAAAAAAATTATTGAGAAACACAACGGAACGATTCAGTTAGTTTCAGATACAACACTCACCATTTTTAAAATAACGCTGCTCGGATGAAGAAAAATAAAATAAAATTATTGCTTGCCGAAGACGAATCTGCGTTGGGACAAATTGTAAAAGAAAGCTTGGAATCGCGCGATTTTGAAGTTTTTTTATGTGAAAATGGCGAAAAAGCATACGAAATCTATCAAAAAGTACAACCCGAAATTTTAGTATTAGATGTCATGATGCCGAAGAAAGATGGCTTTACGTTGGCAAAAGAAATTCGACAAGAAAATCCGACGATTCCGATTATATTTTTAACTGCAAAATCACAAGTAAAAGATATATTAGAAGGTTTTCAACATGGCGGAAATGATTATTTAAAAAAACCATTTAGCATGGAAGAATTGATTGTTCGGATTCATGCATTATTGGACAGAGTTCATCTAAAACAAGATCACACACAAATTCCGATTGGGAAATTCGTTTTCAATCATACACAACAACAATTGATTTGGGAAGAAACGCCTGTACAATTGACACATAGAGAATCGGAGCTGCTATTTTTTTTGTCTGAAAAGCGGAATGCCGTTTTAGACAGAACATTTATTTTAAAAAAACTTTGGGGCGATGATGATTTTTTCAACGCACGAAGTATGGACGTTTTTATTTCAAAACTTCGTAAAAAGCTAAAAAAAGATTCGGAGATTCAGATTGTAAATGTGAGAGGTTTTGGATATAAATTGATATGTTAGACGCGCTTCGCTCAATTCAAGAATTTAAAAATTCAATGATTCAAGGTTGTTTGTTGACATTGTTTTATGATTTTAAGATACAATGTGCAAGTCAGCATGTTCTTTTTTAAATAAGTTGATAGCTTTTAAATCATCTATCAAAAAGTTCAACTTTAGAAACTTTGGGGTTAGTATTTTGGTCTGTGAATTATTTACACATTAGATAAACTTATAAACCTTTCAACTTTTAAACTAGATTTTAGGTACAAATTGATCTTTTAGAAATGAATTAAATGATTGAATGATTCAAAACTATTTAGTAGTAATTACGATCACGCCATTTATTCCTCTAATTCCATATATAGCGTAAGCTGCTTGTTTTTTAAGTAAGCTTATGCTTTTAATCTCACTTTTTTTAATTGAATTTATTTTTAAGAAAATATCATCTCCACGAAGCGGAATTCCGTTTAATACAAGTATTGGATTCCTATTAATTTGTCCAGATTCAAATAAACTAGCAATTGTTTTCTCTATAAGCTCATTGTCAATTTTAGTGTAATATTTTAAATCAAACAATTCATCTTTAAAAGCAGTTACCTGAATTACTTTTTCATTAATTTTGGTATTAATAGCTTTTTTTGCTTCTAACTTATTTAGTACCTTAATAGCTGTGAAATCTTTTGATTTAAATGTATTGAACAATATCAAATCTTTCTTTAACACTTCAACATTATCAATATAAATGGGCATTTTATGATTTGCGTTTCCAGATTTAATTTCTTCGTTAATAATACGTATCAAAGCATTTCCATCATCTGAATTTGGAATTAATTTCTTTGAGCAGGAAATTAGTAGAAGCGCGGCTAATACAATAAATAGGCTCTTTTTCATATTGTTGTAAAATGTTTTTTTAAAATTTTTCTTTTGAATCGTAAAGATCTTTTGGACGTTTGGATTTTATGACAACGCCAACTTTTTTACCAGAAACTCCGTATTTTCGACTCAGCTTAGTGCTATCAATAATTTTTATGCTTTTTAACAAATTTTCATCAATCATTGCTAATGATCCTTCAAAATTTTCCTCTAAAACCCTTTTATTCAAAATATACTGAATTTCATCATCTTCATAATTCGTAATGACTTCACTATATTCTTGCGATAAAGTCTTGAATAATACTTGAAATTTCTTTCGTGCATACGCTTTTGTTTGAACTATAATTACGCCATCTTTTCCTTTCTCATCAAACAAGTCAGTTGCCTCTTTACCATAAATAATTGATAAAGATGTTATATCTGCTTCATTTAGTGATGTAAAAGTTTTTTGACTTACACCTTTTCCATCGACTTCAAAATATGGATTTGGACCAAGTTCTTTAATTGCATTATTTGCAGATTCTTTTAAAGGTATTACTGATGACTTACAGCTTACTATTACCAATAATAGCACACATAAAAACTTCTTAAACATAAATTTATTGTTTATTCAAATAGAGTTTAAATGTATGAATAGAATTTCAAATATTTCTATAATAGCACAAAATTAATTTTCAAATTAAATCACCTTCAAATCATCAAATTGAAACGTTAGTAGATCTCGATACAAAAAATATTATCACATTTTCCACTCGATCTGACGCTTCAAACAAACAACAAATTTTCACTTAAGTTATGCTTAATTCAAAATTACTCGAATTGCCGTTCTTCGAATTCAAGGCTCGTCAGATTGAGTAAAATTCTGCAAGAATTTTGTATCGAAATCTACTTGTGTACACTGCATTTTCAAATTAAACCATCTTCAAATTTTCAAATCGATACATTTTCAAATTAGTTTATTGATACATTAAAAAATTGTTACATCAAATTTGGCGTATTTTTTGTAATTTGTCAACCATGAAAAGTTTCATACTTTGTATTTTATTGTGTTGTTCTAGTTTAGTGTTCGCTCAGAAAACCATCACAACCGTTTTGCAAAAGCAAGATAGTTTGTCCGTTGATCGATTTGTAGGAATGGATAATTTTGGCGCGTCGTATGCAATTCAAGATAATATTTTAATCAAACAGAAAGACACCAAAAAGTGGCAATACAATAATTTTCAATTGGGCGAAATTACTTCCGTAGATATTCTAAATCCGCTAAAAATAACACTCTTCTACGAAGATTTCAATACCGTAATTATTCTTGATAATACATTGAACGAAATCAAACGAATTGATTTTAATCTAATTGCTCAATTCAAAAATCTGGCGGCAGCCACCACTGCAAACGACAGAAATTTGTGGGTTTTTGACACGAATACGCAACAATTGGAAGTTTTTAATTATGTTCAAGAGAAAACTCCGATTCAAAATCTTCCGATCTCGGAGAAATTTATCACCTTAAAAAGTAATTATAATTATTGTAGAGTGCTCACAGAAACTATTTTATACACTTATAATATTTACGGAAGTTTGTTGTCGCAACAAGATTTAGCTGGCGTTACCGATTTTTCCATGACAAATACAGAAGTGATTTTTTTAAAAGACGAACAACTCTATTACACCAATACTGACGACGTTTATCTTATAAATTTACCGTCTGACAGAATTGCCATCAAACAGTTTTCGCTTCACGATGATATCTTGTATATTTACGACGGAATTGTATTATATCAGTTTCAACTGAAGAAACCAACTAAAGAATAACTCGAACGAATATTTTTAGAATACGATTGTAAAAGTAGTTGTATTTTAAAGCGAACACCTAATCACAGAATCACATGCACGTTGCAATTGCAGGAAATATTGGCGCAGGAAAAACGACTTTAACTAAGCTTTTAGCGAAACATTATAAATGGGAACCACATTTTGAAGATGTTGTAGATAATCCGTATTTGGATGATTTTTACACGCAAATGGAACGTTGGAGTTTTAATCTTCAAATTTATTTCTTGAACAGTCGTTTTAGACAAGTATTAAAAATTCGCGAAAGCGGAAAAAAGATCATTCAAGATCGTACTATTTATGAAGATGCGCACATTTTTGCACCAAACCTTCATGCAATGGGTTTGATGACGAATCGTGATTATGAAAATTACCAATCATTGTTTGAATTGATGCAAAAATTAGTTGATCCACCAGATTTATTAATTTATTTACGCGCAGATATTTCTACGTTAGTTGCTCAAATTCACAAACGTGGACGCGATTATGAAAACTCCATTAGTATTGATTATTTAAGCAGATTGAATGAACGTTATGAAGCTTGGATTTCAACATATGACAAAGGAAAATTATTGATCGTGAACGTAGATAATTTAGATTTTGTAGATAATCCAGAAGATTTAGGAAGTGTGATTAATAAAATTGAAGCACAAATACACGGATTGTTTTAGAGCAATTTCAACATAAAAATATAAAAGCCATTCCGTAAAGAATGGCTTTTTTGTTTTCAATATATTTTCTGCGTTTCTTAGCAATTACCGCCACAAGTTCTGCAATGAATTGGATCACTTGCAGGATGATTGGCTGTGATACAATATCCGCAGGTTTGTCCGCTACAATTATTGGAGTACGATCCGCTTCCGCCGCCACTTCCACCGCCGTCGCCATCTGTATCATCGTCTGGCGGTACATTTCCTCCGTTTATTTTTGACAAATCAGAAATTTGGTTTTTTCCTAACGATAACTTTGTAATTAATTTCTTTTTTTTCATGATTTAAAATTTATTTGGTTAATACAGTACACAATTTACAAACTTATCTAACTGACACTTAATGTTTAACCGTACGATTTGTACGTGGATACATGAAAAAGTGTCAATTCTGCTCAAAATTGTTTATTTTTCTATTCTCAAAGTTATTTTTCACACCTATGCTCAACTTTTTTAAAGGAACTAAAGACGAAAACAAAAAAACAATTGCAAAATTATATGTTTCTCGTAATTTTTCAGTGTACGATTTACAAACATCGTTGGCTGCTTTTCACGAAACTGAATCACAAACTAAGCTGATTTTCAAGAGGATTTCCAATGGTTTTACCGTTGACACGAATTTAGAAACCAACGAAAAGAAAAGAATTGTTACAACAACGCGATTGCAATACATTCAGAATGAAACTAGTATTTATGTCATTGCAGAACGTGTAGAAATTGATCTTTCTTCGTATGAAGAAACTAAAAAAGCAGCCGATTTTGATTTAAAGAAACAAGCATTTTTTATACACTTACAGAAGCATTTGTTAGCACTTCAAAACGATCATTTATATGCGCTTGCCAATGAAGAAGCCGTTTCGTTTGTGCAATCGGTTGATTTGGAAACGCAGAATTTCATCTTTCATCAATTAGAACATACAGAATGTGTATTGAGTATTTTGGGAATTAGTGAAGTAACGTTTCAAACTACCGAAAAAGTAGCTCCAAAAAATACTTCTTGGTACTTTATGTTGACTTCTAAACGAACGTTTCTAATTGGAAAATCAACAGATGACATTATGGAGTTGATTGACATTTCTAGCGAAAGCTTTACGATTGAAAATAAAACAGGAAAAGATTTAATTACCACAGATTCGCTGTCTTTTTACACCGAATTTATGAATGATTATTTATATCGTGAATTATTACCAGTGATTGAAAATACAGGAAATCGCTTGGCAATTTTTGCAGATATTTTAGTGAAGAAATACAACAAAAAAGACATTCATTTGCAATTGGCTTCGCGTTTATTTCAATTACAAAGTACGACTTCAGATTTGTTATTGAATGAATTGAAAGCAACGTTGATTCCACATTTAAAACGATTAAAAATTGATACTACGCAGCAAGAAATAGTGTTGGGAATTTTCACAAAACATGCAAATGCACAGGAAACTTTTGGCGAAAATTTAATCTTAATTACGGAAGATTGGAATCTTTCCTATGCTGAAAAAAAGAAGTTTCTAAACATTTTACAACCGCTTCAAAAAAAGGCAACTGCCAAATATACGATTGCATTTCACGACTATATGTATGCGTTATTCCTTGAAAAAGAAAAGAAAGCCGAAGTTGTGTTTGAGTTTAATCTGAATTATGCCAAACATCTAACGAATGCGGAACGATTTACAGAAGCAATTTCCTTATATAGAACAATTTACGAAACATTGCCAGATGATAGTATTATTGATTTGTTACCAACAAATACGACCAATCTTTTGGAAGGAGAAGGCGGACAACAGTTGAAAATTACCATTTTAGAATCCATTTTATATATTCAAAAAAAATTGAATGATGATGTTTCTGAAACAGTTCACAGACTTGCGGAATTACAACCATTAGTGCATACTCGAATCAACGCGTTAGCAGCACATTTGGCATATGAACAAAAGGCAAAAACAATTAGAGAGGTTTTGCTTGCGAAAGATTTAGTGACGAATGAAACCGAAATTTCAACCGATTATCAACGACTTGAAAAGAAAGAAGTTTTGAAAGAAGTTGTGCCAAGTTGTTTTAAAAATGCGTCAGGATTTTTTGACTCGTTGAATAATTTTATTGCTGCGCTGAATCCGCCAGATTATGAATCGGTTATTTCTTTTTCAGATCGATTAAACACACATAATCATCCAGAAATTATGAAACGCGTTACCGCGATTTGTTATGCGTTGCAAATCAACGTTCCTGAATGTTATATTGGGCGCGGCACTTATGAAACTTCGGTAATTGGCGTGGAAGGAAAACCGTCTTTTCTTGTGATTGGAATTGACTTTTTAGACAAAGAAAATGTTCGGTATTTAGAGATAAACGCATTGACTTTTTTAATTGCAATTGAATTGGCGCATATGTATTTTGAACATTCTAAAATTACCTCAACCGATGTTTGGCGCGGCGCGGCTGATAAAGGATTTACCGTGGTAAGTATGTTATTAACGGTGTTGCCTTTTGTTGGAAATATTGGTGCAATTTTTGGAAATATTGCAAACGTAGAAAAATACGGAAAAATCATAAATCGTGTGGAACAAGTGGCAAGTGTTGCAGATAAAGGACAAGGAATTATGGACGTTAGTGACAAATTTAATTTGAATCCTTTTAGTCGAGATACATCGCAAAGCAATGATTCTCAAAATTTACTGATTACTTCGCGATTGATGGAAATTGTGGCGGATAAAGTTGCACTATTATTTTGTGACGATTTAAAAGCTGCTGTGAAAGGTTTGTTAGTTGGCACGCCTACTTTTGAACAAGATTGTCACATTATTTCGCAATATGGTGTAGAGGCTTTTTTGGCTCGAACGAATGAAAATGGCGAGTTTGTCCATCAAGAATTAATTATCCGATTGAAAAGTATGTGCGCTTTCTATTTATCAGATACTTTTGAAACTTTAAAAAAACAATTGCATTCAGCATAAACTTATATGAAATCACAAACTTTATTTACACCAGCGGGCGAACCTTATGAGCTGACACCTGAAGAAGTTGTGTTAGAAAAATTACGCCTTTTAGATTTGAAAGATGGCGAAACACTTGTTGATTTAGGTTGTGGCGATGCCAGAAATTTGATTGCAGCTTCAAAAATGGCAAAGGTAACTTGTATTGGTTATGAAATATTACCAACAGCATTGAAAGCTGCTTCTGAAAATATTAAAAAAGCAAGCGCAACCGATTTCATAGAAATTATAAAAAAAGACTTTTTTGATGCAGATTTTTCTAAAATTGATGCGTTAATTTTATATTTAACTCGTAATATGTTGGGTCAACTTTCGTTGAAATTGGAAAACGAATTGCCTGTTGGCGCGCGAATTGTAACACATGATTTTGATATTCCAGGTTGGGAAGCTGAGAAAGTGATTCCTTTTGTATCAAAAGAAGCGATTCATTTTACGTTTTATTTGTATTGTAAAAAATGATTCAAGACCGCTACGCTTTTAGATTCAAGATTTTAGACTTAATGCTTATATTTGAGAAACATATATTCTCCATTTGATGCTTTTCTAATTCAAAAAACGTCAATTCGAGTATTTTTTGATAAAAAAATGTATCGAGAATGGTTTTTTTTGAGTTTTGTAAAACTGTTATTAAAACAAAAAAGCTGCAATTTTACAATTACAGCTTTTCGAATATATGAGTTTGAATTCTTTATAAATTCTCTTCTTTTAGTGTGATAACATTCAATGCTACATTATTTTCAGTAGTATCTTCAACATTCACTTGAATTACATTTTTGTTTACTTCTTCTGCTGTTATAGTTTCATCAGAATGTCCTCCTAAGATTGGCGCAATTACCAAACCAATTAAACATGTTAATTTGATTAAGATGTTCATTGATGGACCAGAAGTATCTTTGAAAGGATCTCCAACTGTATCTCCAGTTACAGCAGCTTTGTGTGCTTCAGAACCTTTAAACGTCATTTCTCCGTTGATTTCAACACCAGCTTCAAAAGATTTTTTAGCGTTGTCCCAAGCGCCACCAGCGTTGTTTTGGAATATTGCCCAAAGTACACCACTTACGGTAACTCCTGCCATATATCCACCTAACATTTCTGCGATCGCTAAATGATTCATTCCAAAAATCATTGGAATAAAAGCAATTGCTAATGGAAAACCTATGGTTAGCACTCCAGGTAACATCATTTCTTTTAACGATGCTTTTGTAGAGATTGCTACACATTTGTCATATTCTGGTTTCCCAGTTCCTTCCATTATTCCTGGAATTTCTCTAAACTGACGACGCACTTCTTCTACCATTTCCATCGCTGCTTTCCCTACTGCATTCATTGCTAAAGCAGAAAAAACTACTGGCACCATTCCACCAACGAATAACATTGCTAATACTGGCGCTTTGAAAATGTTGATTCCGTCAATTCCTGTAAACGTTACATACGCAGCAAATAATGCTAATGATGTTAACGCCGCAGAAGCAATAGCAAATCCTTTTCCTGTTGCTGCTGTTGTATTTCCTACTGCATCTAAGATATCTGTACGTTCTCGTACGATTGGTTCTTGTTCACTCATTTCAGCAATACCACCTGCATTATCTGCGATAGGTCCGAAAGCATCAATTGCTAATTGCATTGCTGTTGTTGCCATCATTGCAGAAGCTGCTAATGCAACTCCGTAGAATCCTGCTAATGCGTATGATGACCAAATTGCTGCTGCAAATAAAAGTACTGATGGAAACGTAGAAATCATTCCTGTTGCCAAACCTGCAATAATATTTGTTCCTGCTCCAGTAGACGATTGTTGTACAATTTTTAAGATTGGTTTTTTACCTAATCCTGTATAGTATTCTGTGATTGATGAAATTACTCCACCAACAAATAATCCAACTAACGTTGCATAGAATACACGCATAGAGTCTATAACTATTGGCATAGATTTTCCAGCTTCATTTAAGTTTTCACCAAAAAATTTCATTGCGATTTGTTCTGGCAACATAAATTTAATTAATCCGAAACAAGCAATTGCTACTAACACAATTGATACCCAGTTTCCAACATTTAATGCGCCCATTACCTGAGTTTCTTTCGCATCATTACTTTTTATTTTCACCAACATTGTTCCGATCATAGAAATAATAATTCCTACTCCTGCAATTGACATTGGTAATAATATAGGTCCAATTCCTCCGAAAGCATCAGAAATACTTCCGCCCATATCTTTAATGATATAGTTCCCTAATACCATTGCAGCTAATACAGTTGCTACGTATGAACCGAATAAATCTGCGCCCATTCCTGCAACATCTCCAACGTTGTCACCAACGTTATCTGCAATTGTTGCTGGATTTCTTGGATCATCTTCAGGAATTCCTGCTTCTACTTTTCCAACTAAATCTGCTCCAACATCGGCTGCTTTTGTATAGATTCCTCCACCAACACGTGCAAATAATGCAATTGATTCAGCTCCTAGAGAGAATCCTGCTAGTGTTTCTAATACGACCGTCATATCTTTAGTTCCAGTTGCAGTCCAAACTCCTCCCATAAAATATTGGTAGAAAAAGATAAAGAATGCTGTTAGTCCTAAAACAGCTAAGCCAGCAACTCCAAGTCCCATTACAGTTCCACCACCAAAAGATACTTTTAGTGCGTCTGGCAAACTTGTACGTGCTGCTTGTGTAGTTCGTACGTTTGTTTTGGTTGCGATTTTCATTCCTACGTTTCCTGCGTATGCAGAAAAGATAGCTCCGAATATAAATGCGATTACAATTAACCAGTGTGTTGTTTCTACAAATACAGAGACAACAAATAAAGCGATACTTACAATTACTACAAATATTGCTAATAAGCGATATTCTGCATTTAAGAACGCCAATGCGCCTTCGTAGATATGATCTGAAATCTCTTTCATTTTTCCGTCTCCGGCATCTTGTTTCATAACCCAAGACCTTTTAATAAGCATATAGATTAAGCCTAGCAAAGCTGCTGCTATTGGCATATAAATCATCATTGATTCCATATTTTTCTGTTTGATTTTGTTATTTAGCGGCGTAAATGTAACAAAATCAAGGAGAATAAAAAACCTTCTAAATCGATTTAGAAGGTTTTTTATAAACATTTGTAAGGTATTGTTTTCTTTATATGGTAAAGTTGCCGTTTTTTTTGTGTTCGCTAGCTTCGTAACGCTCGATACATTTGTCAACAATTTCGTATGCTTCTGCAGCATTTCCCCAACCGCCAACATCAACTTTTTTCTTTTCTAAGTCCTTGTATACTTGGAAGAAGTGTGTAATTTCTTTGATTCTGTGCGGATTCAAATCGTCAATATCGTTGTAGCTATTCCAGATTGGATCACTTACAGGAACACATACTATTTTTTCATCTTGTCCTTTTTCATCTGCCATGTGGAAAACTCCAATTGGTTTTATTTCCATGACACACATTGGAAATGTAGGTTCTGTTCCTAATACCAATACATCTAACGGATCTCCATCTAGCGCAAGCGTTTCAGGAATGAAGCCATAATCTCCAGGATACATCATTGATGAAAACAACATTCTGTCGAATCTGATTTTTTTTAAATCAAAGTCATATTCGTATTTGTTTCTACTTCCTTTTGGAATTTCAATGAGTGCATCAAATGTAATTTTCTCTTTCGCTGTCATAATCTTCTTTTCTTATTCGTTTTTCTGAAATCGGGTGCAAATTTACGTAAATCGCTCTGATTCACAAATTAAGAAGTGTTATAATTTAAAGAAAAAAGCGAACTTGTAATACCAAATAAACTTCAGAATGACTGATTGAATTTATTTGGTATAATGTATTTTATTTTTTCTTCTAGAAGTGAAATCCAAATGCGCCTGTAACTCCAAATTGTCGCGCGTCAATGTTGTTTTTGTAGTTTCCACGGAAGTTAAAATCAATCCGAAATACTTTAAAAATGTTTCCGACTCCAACTGAATATTCCCAATAAATTTCTTTGTTAGGCGCAATTCCGTCAGGCGTAATACTACTAAATGGCAAACTTTGAAATGCTGGCGTATTCATGGCAACATTTTCATTTGAAATTTCTCCCCAAACTCCACGAATCCCAACTATTTCTCGTAAGTTTAGTTTTCGTAAGAATGGAATTCTTGAAAATATACGTCCGTTAAAGTTATGCTCTATATGTAATGACGCGTACGTATCTGTCACAAACTCGTAATAGTTTAGTTGAGAAAATGTATTGTAAATAGAGAAATATGCCTGATTTCCTGGTACAACACTCAATAAACTAAGTGGAACATCTCCGTACGTTTTTCCAACTTCTAAGGTTGTGTATGTGCGTCCAAAACCGCCTAATTGAAATGGTTGTCGGTAGAATAATTGAACTTTGGAATAGTTGAAATCACTATTTAATACTCCTTCAACACCTTTACTGTATTTTAAGAAAATGCGTGGAAAATCATCATTTACAATTTTACGTTCCACTCCATGACGAATGGTTCTTTTTCCTGGTGTAATATCAATCGCAAAATTTACTTCTGATTGTCTTAATTCATCTGCAATTCCTGTTGGAGAATTTGTATCTATATAGGATAAACTAAAGGTTTCTGGCGAAGCGGATTTTGTTGTTTTATAAGAACTTCCAAAACTCATCGTTACATTTTTCCAAGGCTCCATTTGTACAGCAACTGTTGTCAGATTAATGTCTGTCAATCGATCACTATTTCCACTCGCAAATAATGCGGAAGAAGCAAAACTTCGTCCCAAAACATCATCATTTGTAGTTAAACTGACGCCTGTTTGTTCTACATCGCGCCGATTTCCACCAGAGATAATCAATCTATTTTTAGGATTTAAAAGCCACTTTCCAGAGATTCCATATTTGAATTTATCATCTCTAAAACCGTACGCTCCATACCCTTCAATTCGCCATTTATCGTTTGGTCCAAAATACGTTCTTCCTCCGGCGCGCAATCTAATTCCTTCTACATCATTGAATCCGAAGGTTGAAAATATTGGTCCATAATCTAAATTATATTGGTCAAATTCTACATAACCAGAAGCTAAAATTGAAGCTAAACTGTATAAACGTTTGAATTTTGGAACTGTTTTTAACGTATCCAACATTTTGTAAACACCTTTTTCGTCTTTGTTCAAACTTTCCATTCGATTGGCATCCCAAAAAGCTTCATCGCGTTCGTAAATTTCTTCGTTAAACGGATTGATTTCTTGACTGTAGAAATCGTTCGGTTTTTTTTCGTCAAATACGTAATTATCATATAAAGTGGTACGTTTTCCGTAGACACCTTTTGATTTTTCTTTCTTGTTTAATGCGAAATCAGACAACATATAATCTCGCTTCAGCAGAAAGACAGAATCATTTACCACATCAAATTCCTGCTCAATGTAAATTTCTTTTACCCAGTTGATATTGGCACTTTTACTTGCTTGAAGATTGATTTTTTTGATGGCAAACGTAGAATCATTCACCCAAAAATCACCTTTAAAAGTAAGTTCGTTTTTTCTTCGCGGATAGTAAATAATATTGAAGCACAATTTGTTATCAATATACGCCGTATCTGACAATACATAGTTATACGTGTTGATTCCTGTTTTTGATAATGGACTCGTAAAACTTTTATCAAAAAACTTTAAATAGTTATCATAAATATCATACTCAGCGTACAAATCTTTGATGAATGCCGTAATAGTTTCGTTGCTACTAAATCCTGAATTTTTGTTTCCGATTAAGTCTTCTTTTTCCTTATTCATTTCATTGTCTCCATACACTTTGGAAACCGCTTCATTGATGAATATTGGCAAGTATGTTTTCCCTGTAATGCGAGAAGTATCAAGCTCTTGAAAGATGAATTCCATGCCACGAAACAGTCTGCTTTTCATCATTGCACTATCAATCGTGTTCAGATCGAACTCTACTTTTTCGTACTTATCATATGCATATTGCTTGAATTGTCGAACACCATTGAAACGTTTTCGCTCCCAAATTTTGCGTAGAATGTCAATAGCTGGATTGTTCTTTTTGGATTGCTTTCCAGTAACGATGACAACGGCATTTAGCTGTTCGCCTTCTTCAAGGATTATTTCCATTTTGTAGTTAACACGTTTTTCTAGTGTAATTTTCCGAGTTGTGTAGCCAACAAATGAAACAATAATTACATCATACGTTTTATCTGATTCTAAGTAAAATCGTCCGTCTTCATTACTAATCGTACCTTCTATGGAATTTTCAAATACCACATTCGCAAAAGGTACAGCTTCGCCTGAGGCATCTTTAATTAATCCGCTGACTTTCGTTTGCGAATATCCTGTGTAACAAAATAATAGTGCTAAAAAACAATAGAGTGTAGTCTTCAAATTTTTATCTATTTAAAAACAAAAACCTCATCAACAAATATGCCGATGAAGCTTTTATCATGTTAAATGTATATTTTTTATTTGTACATAACTTTTTTTACAGCCTTGATAACATCGTTTTTATTTGGCAACCATTCTTCAAATAAAACTGGAGAATATGGTGCTGGAGTATCAGCTGTATTTATTTTTTGAATTGGCGCATCTAAATAATCAAAAGCTTGCGCTTGTACTTGAAATGCTATTTCGGTAGAAACATTTCCAAATGGCCATGCTTCTTCTAATATGACCAATCTATTTGTTTTCTTTACAGATTTTATAATAGTTTCTTGATCCATCGGGCGAATTGTACGTAAATCAATTATTTCACAAGAAATTCCTTCTTCTGCTAATTCATCTGCAGCTTTGTATGCTTCTTTAATAATTTTTCCAAAAGAAACAATCGTTACATCTGTTCCTTCACGTTTAATATCAGCAACACCTAATGGAATTGTATAATCTCCTTCCGGAACTTCTCCTTTGTCACCATACATTTGCTCAGATTCCATGAAAATAACAGGATCATTATCTCTAATGGCTGCTTTTAATAAACCTTTTGCATCATATACATTTGAAGGAACTACTACTTTTAAACCTGGACAGTTTGCAAACCAACTTTCAAAAGCTTGTGAATGTGTTGCTCCTAATTGACCTGCCGAAGCCGTTGGCCCACGAAATACAATCGGAATATTTAATTGTCCACCTGACATTTGACGCAATTTTGCTGCGTTGTTAATGATCTGGTCAATTCCTACCAACGCAAAGTTGAACGTCATAAACTCAATAATAGGTCGATTTCCGCCCATAGCAGAACCAACGCCAATACCTGCAAAACCTAACTCTGCAATTGGTGTATCTATAACTCTATCAGCACCAAACTCATCAAGCATTCCTTTGGAGGCTTTGTATGCTCCATTATATTCGGCAACTTCTTCTCCCATTAAATAAATGGAGTCATCAGTTCTCATTTCTTCGCTCATAGCTTCAGCTACCGCTTCTCTAAACTGTATTGTTCTCATACAATTGTTGTTATTTTAAAAAAGTGAAAAACAAAAGTAACTATTATTAAAAAATAAAAGGACACGGATTTGATTAAAATTTATTATGCGCGCATAACATTTTTAAAGAAATTATCTGTATCTTCGTAAAAAATTTCAAAAAAACTAACAAAATATATAATACCAATGAAGATATTAGTGTGTATTAGTCACGTACCCGACACTACGTCAAAGATCAACTTTACGGAAGGAGATACTAAATTTGACACAAATGGTGTGCAATTTGTTATAAACCCAAATGATGAGTTTGGATTAACGCGTGCAATGTGGTTCAAAGAAAAGCAAGGAGCAACCGTAGATGTTGTAAATGTAGGAGGCGCAGAAACTGAGTCAACGTTACGAAAAGCATTAGCTATTGGAGCTGATGGAGCAATCCGTGTAAACGCAGCAGCGACAGACGGATTTTTTGTTGCAAAACAATTAGCTGAAGTTGCAAAAAATGGTGGTTATGATTTAATCATTGCAGGAAGAGAATCTATTGATTACAATGGAGGAATGGTTCCTGGAATGTTAGCGGAGTTAATCGGTGCAAATTTTGTAAACAACTGTATTAATTTAGAAGTTGACGGAACTGCCGCAACAGCAATACGCGAAATTGATGGTGGAAAAGAAACTTCTTCTACATCACTTCCGTTAGTTATTGGTGGACAAAAAGGATTAGTGGAAGAAAGTGATCTTCGTATTCCTAATATGAGAGGAATTATGATGGCGCGTAAAAAACCATTAAATGTCGTAGAACCAACAGACGCAGAAAAAGAAACAACTGCTGTAAAATTTGAGAAACCAGCTCCAAGAGGCGCTGTGAAATTAGTTGATGCAGGCAATATTGATGAATTAATTAGTCTACTTCACAACGAAGCAAAGGTGATTTAATCATTTTTTAATGTTTCAATTATTTAATCTTTAAATTAAAAATCATGTCAGTTTTAGTATATACAGAATCAGAACAAGGAAAATTTAAGAAAGTAGCTTTTGAAGTTGCTTCATATGCAAAAGAAGTTGCCAATCAATTAGGAACAACTGTTACCGCAGTTGCAATTAATATTGAAGATGCTTCTGAATTAGCAAATTACGGTGTTGATAAAGTTTTAAATGTATCTGCGGATAGTTTAAAAGACTTTAATGCAAAAGCATACGCATCAACACTTCGTCAAGCAGCAGAAAAAGAAGGTGCAAAAGTAGTTATTGTAAGTTCAAGTACTGATAGCAAAACTTTAGCGCCAATTTTAGCGATTAACTTACATGCAGGATACGCATCTAATGTTGTAGCTGCACCAACAAGCACCAATCCATTTACAGTAAAAAGAACAGCATTTACAAACAAAGCATTCAACATTACAGAGATTAATTCTGATGTAAAAATCGTTGGAGTTTCAAATAATTCTTTCGGATTGGTTGAAAATTCAGGTGCTGCTACTGTGGAATCTTTCGCGCCAAGCTTAGACGATTCATTATTTGGTGTAAAAGTTGACTCCGTAGATAAAGTATCTGGAAAAGTAACAATTGCAGATGCAGATATTGTAGTTTCAGCTGGAAGAGGATTAAAAGGTCCAGAAAACTGGGGAATGATAGAAGAGTTAGCGGATGTTTTAGGAGCTGCAACCGCATGTTCTAAACCAGTTTCCGATTTAGGATGGAGACCACATGGAGAACACGTTGGACAAACTGGAAAGCCAGTTGCTGCTAATTTATACATTGCCATTGGAATCTCTGGAGCCATTCAGCATTTAGCTGGAATCAACGCTTCTAAAGTAAAAGTTGTGATCAATACAGATCCTGAAGCGCCTTTCTTTAAAGCAGCTGATTACGGTATTGTTGGAGATGCTTTTGAAGTAGTGCCACAGCTAATCGAAAAATTGAAAGAATTTAAAGCGAATAACGCATAATTTTTTTTAAATTGTGCCCAACTAAGGGCTGTCTAAAATGAGTGATCCTTTTTTTTAGACAGCCCTTTTTTTATGTGAATGCATTAACAGACAAATGAGTTTAGTAAAACTAAATATTAAGGGAATTTCATACAGTCAAACTCAAAATGGAGCCTATGCGCTTATTTTGAATGAAGTTGACGGAGACCGAAAGTTACCAATTGTAATTGGTGCTTTTGAAGCTCAATCTATTGCTATTGCCCTCGAAAAAGAAATAAAACCTCCACGACCATTAACCCATGATCTTTTCAAAAATTTTGCAGATCGGTTTGATGTGGTTGTAAAACAAGTCATTATCCATAAATTGGTTGATGGCGTTTTCTATTCAAGTATTATTTGTGAACGTGATAAAATTGAAGAAATCATCGATGCTCGAACTTCCGATGCTATTGCGTTAGCACTTCGTTTTGATGCACCAATTTTTACCTATAAAACAATCTTAGACAAAGCTGGTATTTTCTTAAAGTTAACTTCCAAAGAAGAGGAAGAAGCTGCCGAAAAAGAAAGTATTGTCGTTGATGAGTTGTTTCCTGACGACGACGATACAAATACCGTAGAAAGTGTAGTTGACAATGGATTAAAATCACTCTCTATTCAAGAATTATATACGATGTTAGATGGCGCTGTAGCTGATGAAGATTATGAAAAAGCAGCCAGACTCAGAGATGAAATTTCTAAAAGAGCCAATAAAGACGAAAAATAAAACACCTATTCAAATGCAAAAATTTGTAGTTAGTATTATTACGATGTGTTGTGTACTTTTTAGCGTACAAGCTCAAGAAACTGGAATTGATGGAACATGGAATTTTAGCAGTATCCAAAACTCCCAAAGTGAAAGCATCATTCCAACTACAAATGCTGATAAGTTAACGTTAAAAGCTGGAGAATTTCAATATCAATTAGCTGCAAAAGACAA
This sequence comes from Kordia antarctica, assembly GCF_009901525.1. Taxonomy (NCBI): domain Bacteria; kingdom Pseudomonadati; phylum Bacteroidota; class Flavobacteriia; order Flavobacteriales; family Flavobacteriaceae; genus Kordia; species Kordia antarctica. Next base: position 4,289,372 of record NZ_CP019288.1, on the reverse strand, counting down.
TTTAAAAGCAACTGGTGATTACATCTACCAAAATAATTTATTGGTTTTTTACTACAATACGCCAACAGATACCATTCGCAAATACAAAATTACTTCGCTTACCGATTCTACCTTAGTATTTAATGAAAAAGGTGTTTCGTATAGTTTTGAGAAAAAAGTTGAGGCTAAAGAAGTTGTCGCTTCTACTGAAAATACTTCACAAATTATACCAAGTGAAGGTTTTAGTACAAAGAGTTTAATAAGAGGTGTTTTAGGAATGTTAGTATTGCTTATTATAGCCTTTTTATTAAGTAGCAATCGCAAAGCCATCAATTGGAAAACGGTTGGTGTAGGACTTGTTTTTCAGCTAATTATTGCTATCGGAGTTTTAAAAGTTGGATTCGTAGAAACTGCATTTGAAGCAGTTGGAAAATTATTCATTGAGATATTAGAATATACCAAAGCGGGAAGCGAATTTTTATTTGGTGGCATGATGAATATAGAATCTTTCGGGTTCATTTTTGCATTTCAAGTATTGCCTACAATTATCTTTTTCTCTGCGCTAACTTCTGTATTATTCTACTTAGGAATCATTCAGAGAATTGTAAAAGGAATGGCTTGGGTTTTGACAAAAATCTTAGGAATTTCTGGTGCTGAAAGTTTATCCGTTGCCGGAAATATCTTTTTAGGTCAAACAGAAGCACCATTACTTATAAAAGCATATTTAGAAAAAATGACGCGTTCCGAAATCTTGCTTGTCATGATTGGTGGAATGGCAACTGTTGCAGGAGCTGTTTTAGCAGCATACATTGGGTTTTTAGGTGGCGACGATCCAGCTTTGAAATTAATTTATGCAAAACACTTATTAGCAGCTTCTGTAATGGCAGCACCTGGCGCAATTGTGATTTCTAAAATGTTATATCCTCAACAAGAAAAAGTTGATAACAATGTAGAAGTATCTCAAGAAAAGATAGGTTCTAATATCTTAGATGCCATTGCAAACGGAACAACAGAAGGCTTAAAACTTGCAGTAAATGTTGGCGCTATGTTGCTAGTTTTCGTTGCTTTTATTGCCATGCTGAATGGTATTTTAGGATTTGTCGCTAGCTTTGACGGAATTATTATAGAACGTATTCATCTAAATTGGCATTTCACATCACTTAATGAAATTATTGCCGCCAACACACCTTATGATTCATTATCGTTAGAATTTATTTTAGGATATTTATTTGCGCCTTTAATGTGGTTAATTGGTATTGATAGTCAAGATATGTCTTTGATGGGACAATTATTAGGAATCAAATTAGCTGCGAGTGAATTTATTGGATACATTCAACTAGCAGAACTAAAAGACGCTACCAATGCTGTGCATTTAACATATAATAAGTCTATTATTATGGCAACTTATATGTTATGTGGTTTTGCCAACTTTGCTTCTATCGGAATTCAAATTGGAGGAATCGGCTCATTAGCACCAGGACAACGTAAAACACTTTCTGAATTCGGAATCAAGGCATTAATTGGAGGAACAATTGCTTCTTTAATTTCTGCTACCATTGCAGGAATGTTGATTGGGTAATTAATTCTTTTCAAAACCTATATTAATTTCTTAACAGCATTTATAATTATACAACTTTGGCTCCTAAAGTTTAGTACTTCTTTTGTAGTTACAAAACAAAACAGTAACTTGTCGTTTACAGACGAAAAATTGCTGGTTTAAAAAACGTTGTTCATGAAAGATAAATCTTCACATAAAGAAAAATCAAAGTTGCTATTCTTAGAAGCATTCGATGGAATCATTCAACCAAAAACAGTCGCTGTAGAAGAACAAGCTAGTGTTTATCAGGTTGGATATTCAACAAAAAATATAGCCGCAACAATTGCTGCTCGCAAAGCAGTTATAACTTCTTTTGCTAAAAAAACGAGAGATAAAGATGTACATATTCAATTTTCATATTCAGATTTGGACGCTATTGAATCTGCAAGAAGCGGCATAAAATTCAACAATTTCAAAAATATCTATGATTTAATGAAATTACCCAATAATAAATGGGCGGAAATTATTGGAATCAGCGAGCGAACTATGCAAAGTATCATCAAAGAAAGAAAAAATCTTGATCAAAATAAATCTGAAAAACTTTTGTCATTTTTAACCTTAATAGAATACGCTTTAAGTGTGCTTGGAAACGAAAAGAATGTTGATGAATGGCTTAACTATAAATCTCCATCACTACAAGGTAAAGCTCCGATTGATTATGTTGATACGTTTCAAGGAATTAATATGCTACGTGAGCATTTATTTAAAATTGAGACAGGTAATTTAGTATGATTGTTTACAGGGTTTGCAGTTCCAAATATTCAACTAATATTTCAGGCGAAGGTTCTAGAAAACAGAAGAATAATCGCTGGAATTCTTTTGGAATTCCAATGTTGTATACGTCTGACAGTCCAGCTTTGTGCGCTGTAGAATTGCATCAATATCTTCCACCATCATTTATTCCTGAAAATTATTCTTTACTTCGAATAGAGATTCCAGATGAAGATTATTTAGTAGTTGATGCATCATTTTTTGATAGCGAAAAATGGATTGACCAATTAACAGTTACACAAACACTGGGAGATTTTTTTATTCAAGAAAACGAATATTTGATGATGAAAGTTCCTTCTGCAATGATTTCTTCATGCTTTAATTATCTAATAAATCCAAACCATAAAGATTTTGATAAGGTCAAAATAATAGATTCATTAGCATTTCCAATACAAGGGAAATTATTCAAAAAATAAACAATATCATTAATATTTTTTAAAAGAAGAAAGACCGCTTACTTCGACTTTGCTCAGCACAAGCCGCTTTTAGAGTCAAGAATGTAGACTTCATATTAACTATTTGATAAACAGCAGCAATTCCAAAGGCAAGATGTTAACACTGCAAAACACTCAAACTTCAATTGTAAATAGACTTCAAGATAATTTAAATAATTATAATAAACAGTTAATAACCTATTGATAAAATACAAATGCTTTGGTACATAATCAACGTGTTTTTTTTATTTTTACAAACTACAAAATTGTATTGCAACGCTATTAAAAGAAACCATCATGAGACAATATTTAGACTTAGTCAAACATGTATTAGAAAACGGAAATGAAAAAGGAGATCGTACAGGAACTGGAACCAAAAGTGTATTTGGACATCAAATGCGTTTTGACCTCAGCGAAGGTTTTCCAATGGTAACCACGAAAAAATTACATTTAAAATCGATCATTCATGAATTATTATGGTTCATAAAAGGTGATACAAATATCAAATATTTACAAGACAATGGCGTAAAAATTTGGAATGCTTGGGCAGATGAAAACGGCGATTTAGGACCTGTTTACGGACATCAATGGCGAAATTGGAATAGCGAAAGCATTGACCAATTGGCGCAAGTAATTGAAACTTTAAAAAATAATCCAGATAGCAGACGCATGATGGTTTCAGCGTGGAATCCTAGCGTACTACCAAATACTAAAATTTCGTTTAGTGAAAATGTTGCCAACGGAAAAGCAGCATTGCCACCTTGCCATGCGTTTTTTCAATTTTATGTAGCTGATGGAAAATTATCGTGTCAATTGTATCAACGAAGTGCAGATGTTTTTTTAGGCGTTCCGTTTAACATTGCTTCGTATGCTTTATTAACGATGATGATGGCGCAAGTTTGTGGTTATGAAGCAGGCGATTTTATTCACACATTTGGAGATGCACACATTTACAGCAATCACTTTGAGCAAGTAGAATTACAACTCACAAGAGAACCAAAACCATTACCAACCATGAAAATGAATCCTGAAATAAAAAGTATTTTTGACTTTACTTTTGAAGATTTCGAATTGGTTGATTACAATCCGCATCCGAGAATTAAAGGAGCTGTGGCAGTTTAAATTTACCTTTTTACTAATATAATCATGATGAAAAATAGATATATTTATAAGAATGAATTGTAACTTAGATATTCATGGAATTTAGCACAAAATGATATTATTAGACTTTAAGAAAAATTATATTTTAGACAATGGTTTTGTGCAATTGCGACCTTTGCAGGCAGATAATTTTGATCATTTACTACCATTTTCTATGAAAGAACCTGAATTGTGGAAATATTCATTGACGCCAGGCAACGGAGAAACCAATCTAAAAAAATATATTGCATTTGCTTTAGAAGGAAGAGCGAATAAAGATTCATATCCTTTTATTGTGTACGACAAGCGATTTAAAATAGTTGCTGGTTCTACTCGATTTTACGATTTTAACCAAACACATCAAACAGTTTCCTTAGGTTATACTTGGTATGGCAAAGAATTTCAAGGAACAGGCTTAAATAAGAACTGTAAATTTCTATTGCTTCAATTTGCTTTTGAACACATGAAAGTACAACGTGTAGAGTTTAGAGCCGACAATAATAACAAACGTAGTATTGCCGCCATGAAAAGTATTGGTTGTACTGAAGAAGGCGTTTTACGTAGCAATTGCGCTGCCGCAGACGGAAGACGCGATAGTATTGTATTTAGTATTTTACGCTACGAATGGTTTAGTCGTGTAAAGCGAGAGTTGATGAAAAAACTATAAAACAAAGCCTCCTAGTTTCCTAGAAGGCTTTATTTATAAAAATTCAAATTTTATTACAAACTCAAAACTCCATTTTCTGCGGCAGCGTAGGCATTCCATTTATACGCGTCAGCTTGTTCGTCGTTTGTATAAGCTCCGTCAACTACGTATCTAAATTCGTAATCATTGTCTTTTTCTAAATCGACAGTTCCTTTAAAAGTTCCGTTTTTTAACTTTTTTAAATTGGTTGCTTCTGTGTTCCATTCGTTAAAATTTCCGACTACGGAAACTGTTTCTGCTTCTTCAGCCGCAACACTAAATGTTACTTTGCAAAGTGGTTTGCTTTTTAAATATTGTTTCTTAATTGCCATAATTTCAAGTGTTTATTACGATCAAATGTATATAAGAATTTTCAGCAAACAAATGAAAAAATTCATAAAATTGAAAGAATTATCATTTTGCTAAAAAATAGGTTTCAAAATCATAAAGAATTGAAAAAAAGCCAGCATTAATTAACAGATCAATAACAGCACTTTGAGTTGTTTTCACCTTGATTTTCAACGACATCGTTTTCGTAAATTTTCACATTCCTATCAAAACGATCAAATTACATTCAACCAAAAAAAGTGCATTTCATAGTGAAACTTTATCTTTTCACAACAACAGAATGAAGTATTCAAAAAAGAAAAGTATCTTTATATCATTAAAATTAAAATCGAGATGAAAAAATTTATTATTCCTGCTTTATTCTGTCTAATAGTACAATTTAGTTTTGCTCAAAAAGCAACTGATATGTCAACACCTAAAGTTTCTGCAAATGGAACCATTCATTTTGCAGTAATGGACAAAGCACCAGTATTAGAAGGTTGTGAAAATGCAGGTTCTTCAAAAAAACAAAATAAATGTACCGCAGATAAGATTGAAACATTTATTCAAAAAGCATTTGACAAAGACATTGCTCGCTCGTTATCAAATGATAGTGTTAATAATGCAGTATATGTTCGTTTTATCATAAACAAACAAGGAGCTATAGAAAATGTTGGTGTACGTGCAAATAATAGTAAACTTAAGGGAGAAGTGGAAAGAATACTTAAAACTTTGCCCAAATTCTCTCGTGGAACACATCAAGGAAACGCTGTTACTGTTTCATATTCGTTAACATTACAAGCAGACAGATTGCTTAGAAATGCTGTAAATAACTAGAAAACCTTTACCATGTTCGGCAACAAAAATAAACCTACCACACAAATAGATAAAGAACAACTCGCGCTGATTGAGACTGCTCAAAATCGTATCAAGCAAAAAAAGCGCCTGTACTATCATTTGGTTATTTTCATTATTGGCTCTGCACTTTTAGTACTCCTAAATGTAGTTTTAGGATTTGGAAAAGATGTCACACTTTTCAAAACACAATGGTTTGTTTGGGCAGTATTGGCTTGGCTATTTTTATTTATATTTCATGTGTTTGATGTATATATTACGAACAAATTTATGGGGAAAGATTGGGAAGCCAAACAACTTGAAAATTTGGTTGCCAAGCAAGAGTACAGAATTGAAAAGCTAAAACAAAAATTCTTAGAACAAGAAACTAAAGTTGCCAAAGAACAGGCAATGGCAGAAATTACGAATACGCCAACACCTGAAATAGTTGATCGAAGTTCATTATCATTAATTGTTGCTACGGCAGAAAATAACGTCATTGGAAAAGACAATCAATTAATTTGGCATTTGAGTGACGACTTGAAACGTTTCAAGAAACTAACTTCGGGTCATCATATAATTATGGGACGTAAAACGTTTGAAAGCTTTCCAAAACCACTTCCAAACAGAACGCATATTGTCATTACGCGTCAAAAAGATTACAAAGCTCCAAAAGGCGTTATTGTGGTACATACTATGAAAGAAGCCGTGAGCGTTGCGACATTAAGCGATGCAGAACCTTTTGTTATTGGCGGTGGCGAAATATACAAACAAGCACTTCCGTTTGCTACAAAAATTGAATTGACGCGCGTACATCATGAGTTTGAAGGCGATACATTCTTTCCAAAAATCGAAACAAAAGATTGGAAAGAAACTGCAAATACGTTCCACACAAAAGATGACAATCATGAGTATGAATTCTCTTTTATTACTTATGAACGCGTATAATTAAACAAAATATTCACACATTACATGAATCTTCTCAATTTACTTTCTAAAAAGAGTTTTTTGCTTTTTTTGCTTTTTTGCTTTTCTAACATTACTAGCGGATACAGTCAGGATCAAAAATGGACATTATTTGCAAAGTCCCTTAAAATGACTACAGATGTCAAATTAAAATTCAAACTTACAGCTTCTGTAAAATTAGTTGATGGAAATCCTTCAAGTTGGGGAGCTATTTGGGTAAGAGTTGACAATAAAAATAACGAAACTGGTTTCTTTGATAACATGGGCGATCGTCCTGTTGTATCCAATACTTGGGATACGTATGAAATTAATGGATACATTGATAAAAACACGTTATCATTAAATTTTGGTGGACTTTGCATGTACAATGGTCAATTTTATTTTGATGATTTTAAACTATTTGTAGAAAATAAAAACACAGGCGAATTAGAAGTCATTAAGCTCGATAATCAAAATTTTGAAAAAGAGATTGTGAATAATAAAGTTCCAGGTTGGGATCATAATGACCGAGCATTACCTAATCCCTCTAACAAAAAATTTAATTTTAAATTAGCAAATGACAATCTTTCTAAAAATCTTTCGCTTTGTATTATTGGAGCGAACATTGAAATTGACCAGACATATATTATAGGTAAACGAGAAGGTTATTCTCCACAAGTTGGCACATTAATTTCTATGCTAAATAATTTAAGTTCACGTGTTGAACGTGTTGTTAAAAATCTCGATCAAAGAGAAATTGACCATTTACATGATGAAAAAGCAAACTCAATCGGTGCGCTTATTATGCATTTGGCTGCAGCCGAAAAAATTTATCAATTATATACATTCGAAAATAGAGGTTTCAACGAAGAAGAAGAAAAATTTTGGGGACCTGCATTAAACTTAGATGATGCCGGCAGAGAAGCTTTTAAAGGGAAAGACGTGGATTACTACTTAAATATTTATAAAGAAGTAAGAGCAAAAACGCTGGAAGAATTCAAAAAATTAGATGATAATTGGCTTGCTAAAATTCGTCCAGGCTCAACTGATAACAATCATTACTATTGGTTTCATGTTATGGAACATCAATCAAGTCATTTAGGTCAAATTCTATTTTTAAGAAAGAGAATTCCTCCTGAACCAAATATCAATCTAAAAGAAAAAAAGAAGATAGATTAACTCCTAAAATCACATTAAATTTTTTAACATTTAACATTGTTTAGAATTGCTTATTTTTGCCGTACAATACTTTAACAAACCCCTTTTCTTCTCTTAGTAGAAGATATTAAAGACACACATATGAAAGCATTTATATTTCCAGGACAAGGTGCCCAATTTACTGGAATGGGATTAGACATGTACGAGAAGTCTGATATTGCACAACACCTTTTTGAAGACGCCAACAGCATTTTAGGATTTAACATCACTGACATCATGTTTGAAGGTTCTGCGGAAGATTTAAAAGATACAAAAGTAACGCAGCCTGCAGTCTATTTACATTCTGTAATTTTAGGTAAAGCACTTGGTAAAAAATTTCAGGCAGATATGGTTGCAGGACATTCACTTGGTGAACTTTCTGCTTTGGTAGCAAATGCAACCTTAACGTTTGAAGATGGCTTAAAGTTAGTTTCTCAACGCGCTATGGCGATGCAAAAAGCATGTGAACTTCAACCCAGTAGTATGGCAGCCATTATTGGTTTGGACAATGAAATTGTCGAAAAAGTGTGTGCAGAGACTCCAGGAATGGTAGCGATTGCAAATTATAACTGCCCAGGACAAATTGTTATTTCAGGACAAATTGAATCTGTCAATAAAGCGTGTAAAACATTAAAAGAAGCTGGCGCTAGAGCAACCTTAGTATTGCCAGTTGGTGGCGCATTTCATTCACCATTAATGGAACCTGCGCGTGAAGAATTGGCTGCAGCTATTGAAAACACCGTATTTAGCAAACCAAATTGCCCTATCTACCAAAATGTAACAACAACAGCAGTAATTAATGCTGATGAAATCAAAAAGAATTTAATGTTACAATTGACAGCGCCTGTAAAATGGACGCAAACAATTCAACAAATGATTGCCGATGGCGCAACTTCGTTTACAGAAGTTGGACCAGGAAAAGTATTGAGAGGATTGTTACGTAGAATTGATCGTTCTGTAGAGGCAAAAAATGCAACTTTGAGTGACGAATAAACTAAGTAAACTAGTATGAAGATTTCCAGATCGCTTCGAATGTCGTTGATTTTTGGACTGATTTTGTTGAATGTTGGTTGCGATCAAGTTTCAAAATCTGTTGCAAGAAATCATATTGATGCGCGCGAACGTATTTCCGTTATTGGAGAATATGTCGTACTCATGAAAACTGAAAATAAAGGCGCGTTTTTAGGATTTTTATCTTCTATGGAAAACCCTATTTTGAAAACTATCTTTCTAATTCTACTTCCAATTGCAGTATTATTTATCATTTTACGAATGATTATTATCACCACCGATTTAGATAAATACATGATTTTTGGATTGTGTTGTATTATTGGTGGCGGAATTGGAAATTTATACGACCGAATTTTATATCGTTCGGTAACCGACTTTATGCATATTGATTTAGGCGGAATTTTTAAAACAGGAATTTTCAATATGGCTGATGTTTCCGTCATGCTCGGAACAGGATTGCTCATTCTTTCCTTTATCAAACGAAAAGAAGTTTCTTTATCATAAATACATAAGCTTAGTGAAAACTAGGCTTTTCTTTTTTAAACCTTACTTTTTAAAATTAAAATGTTACAGCTTTAAGCAGAGTCAAAATGCTTGCATTGAGCAAAGTCAAAATACTTGCATTGAGCGAAGTCGAAATGCCTGCATTGAGCGAAGTCGAAATGCCTGCATTGAGCGAAGTCGAAATGCCTGCATTGAGCGAAGTCGAAATGCCTGCATTGAGCGAAGTCGAAATGCCTGCATTGAGCGAAGTCGAAATGCCTGCATTGAGCGAAGTCGAAATGCCTGCATTGAGCGAAGTCGAAATGCCTGCATTGAGCGAAGTCGAAATGCCTGCATTGAGCGAAGTCGAAATGCCTGCATTGAGCGAAGTCGAAATGCCTGCATTGAGCGAAGTCGAAATGCCTGCACTGCATTGAGCGAAGTCGAAATGCCTGCATTGAGCGAAGTCGAAATGCCTGCATTGAGCGAAGTCGAAATGCCTGCATTGAGCGAAGTCGAAATGTTAACTACGGCATTCCCGTAAAGAGTTTTTATACTATTTCTTTATCTTAATCTCCGATGTAACCAAAACTTTAGATTATGAAAAAAAGAAATGTAAAGTCATTGAAACTCCGTAAGAGTTCAATTTCCAAGTTAAGAAACGAGGAAATTAAAGGAGGAAAAAAGGAAACACAAGGCGCATGCACTTCGTTTATTGATGCCTGTCCAACCGCTTGGTGTCAAACACAACCAAGAAATTGTACATGGTAGTAAAACGAAAAAGGAGAAGCGAATCATTATTCACTTCTCCTTTTTAGTATTGTGTCTTTTAGAAAAATTATTTCTTGTAAATTTTTCCGTCTTTCATTACAAAAGTTACGTTTTCCATCGTGTTAATATTTTTTGTCGGATCTTCGTCAACCGCAACAATATCAGCTAAAAATCCTACTTTCAATTGTCCCAACTGATCTTCCATTCCTAGAATTTTTGCATTGGTAACCGTTGCCGATTGAATGGTTTCCATTGCTGGCATTCCGCCTTCTACCATAAATCCGAATTCTTTTCCGTTCAATCCATGTTCGTAAACACCAGCGTCAGTTCCAAAGGCAATTCCAACACCTTTTTTATAAGCTCTTGCAAATGTTCCTTGAATTTTTGGTCCAACTGCCAATGCTTTTGGCACAATAATATCTGGATAATATCCTTTAATTTTTGCTTTCGCGGCTACTTCTTTTCCTGCGGTAATCGTTGGCACTAAATACGCATCGTGCTTTTTCATGAGTTCCATAGTTTCGTCGCTCATATACGTTCCGTGTTCTATGGTTTTTACGCCACCAATAATTGCGCGTTGCATTCCTTCGTCTCCGTGTGCATGCGCCGCAACGTGCATTCCGTAATCTTTAGCAGTTTCACAAATAACTTTAATTTCTTCAATGGTAAACTGTGGATTACTTCCACTTTTTGCCATACTTAAAACGCCTCCAGTTGCCGTAATTTTAATAACATCTGCGCCGTTTTTATAACGTTGACGTACTGCTTTTTTTGCGTCGCTCACATTATTCACAACACCTTCTTTTGGTCCTGGATCGCCACTAATTTCTTTACGACTTCCGTTTGTCGGATCAGCATGTCCACCAGTTGTTGCCAACGATTTTCCTGCGGTAAAAATCCGTGGTCCATCAATTCTTCCTTGATTGATCGCATTTCGCAATGAAATATTTACGCCAGTTCCGCCTAAATCACGAACCGTAGTAAATCCTGCCTTGAGTGTTACGTTGGCAAAACCAACTGAACGAAAAGCTACATCTGCATCATTTAATGTATATTTTTCTAAGTATGCTTTCGGATTGGTTTCGTTTTCAATATGAACGTGCATATCAATCAATCCTGGCATCACCGTTTTCGATTTTAAATCAATCATGGTAACATTTGCCTTTTTTGGTTGCAAATAACCGTCTGCAATACCTGTTATTTTGTTTCCAGAAACGATAATTGTTTTTTCTGTTAGAATTTTTCCGCTTTCGGTATCAATAATTTTTCCGCAATGCAGATACGTTTCTTGTGCCATCATAATCGTAGAACACAAGATACTCAAGCATAAAATGAGTAGTTTTTTCATTTGGTTGTATTTATGGTTAGTTTAGTTCGTTTTTCTTATTTTCTGTTCCCATTTCCAAGCAGAAAGCATCGCTTCATCTAATGTAGAAGTCGCTTTCCAACCTAAAACAGTATTCGCTTTTGTTGTATCTGCATACGCAGAAATTACATCGCCTTCTCGCCTATTTACAATTTTATAGTTTAATTTTTGTTGACTTACACGTTCGAAACTTTCAATGACTTCTAATACCGAACTTCCGGTTCCTGTACCAATGTTGAATACTTCAAACGAAGTTTTATGCTGTTTATTTAGTAATCTTTTTAAAGCTATTACATGCGCTTTCGCGAGATCGACCACGTGGATATAATCACGAATGCAGGTTCCATCTTCCGTAGGATAATCATTCCCAAAAACAGATAATTGTTGGCGTAAACCAATCGCAGTTTGTGTAATAAAAGGCACTAAGTTTTGCGGAACGCCACCGGGTAATTCGCCAATTTCAGTACTTGAATGTGCACCAATCGGATTGAAATATCGCAATGAAATTACCTGTAATCCTTTTGCTATTTGAGCAGTATCTTGCAGAATTTCTTCGCCAATTTGTTTGGTATTTCCATACGGAGAGAATGCTTTTTGTATCGAAGCATTTTCTGAAATCGGCATTTTTTCGGCTTGACCATAAACCGTACACGAAGAACTAAAGATAAAGGAAATGTTCTCTTTGTGTTGAATTTGCTGTAAAACGGTAATTAACGTTGAGATATTATTTTCGTAATACAACAACGGATTCGTAACACTTTCGCCAACCGCTTTACTCGCCGCAAAGTGAATGATTCCTTCTATATTTTGATGTTTCTCAAAGAAAGAAATCGTCGTTGCTTTATCGCGCAAATCCAGTTTTTCAAATTGTGGTTGAATGCCCGTAATGTTTTTTATACCGCTTAAAACATCTGCGGAAGCGTTAGACAAGTTATCAATAATCACAACTTCGAATCCTGCCAATTGCAACTCTACAACCGTGTGAGAGCCAATATAACCTAATCCGCCAGTGACTATTATTTTTTTCAAATTTATTTGATTTGGATTTTTGGTGTTAGATTTTGATTCTTTGTTCTTTGTTCTTTGTTCTTTGTTCTTTGTTCTTTGTTCTTTAAAAGTATCTTTTATCCGTTTACAAAATCTAAGATCGTTTTTGTGATAAATTCGATTTGATCGTCGTCCAATTCCGTATGCATTGGCAATGAAACTACTTCTTTTACCAATTGATTTGTAATTGGAAAATCGGCTTCGTTGTAACGTTCGTCTTTGTATGCTTTTTGTAAGTGCAATGGAATCGGATAATACACGCCACAAGGAATTCCTTTCTCGTTTAAGTGCTGAA